>JALZFG010000272.1 GCA_030861645.1 Actinomycetota bacterium | reverse complement strand
GGCGTTCCCTCTCGCGCGTCCTTGCGCCGAAGGAGCCGATTCCGCGCTGGCTCGCGGCCGTGCTCGCGTTCGGCGGCTTCGCCCTCGTGGGCGGGATCTGGGCGGTGCTCTCCTACGGCGGCAACATCAACCCGTTCTTCCTGCCGACGCCGGGGAAAGTCGCGCATTCGCTCTACGACATGTTCCGCTTCGAGGGGTTCGCGCACGACGTCTGGGCGAGCACGGAGCGGATCGGTCTCGGTTTCCTCCTCTCGGCAGTGATCGGCATTCCCCTCGGGATCGCGATCGGCTCGTTCCGCGTCGTCCAGGCGTTCTTCGAGCCGGTCATCGCCGCGGTTCGCTACATGCCGGCGTCGGCATTCATCCCGCTCCTGATCATCTGGTTCGGGATCTACGAGAAGGAGAAGGTCGCCGTCATCTTCATCGGCGTCTTCTTCCCGCTCACGCTCATGATCGCGGACGTTTCGGCGAACGTGCCGAGGGAGCTCGTCAACATCGCCTACACCCTCGGCGCATCGCGTTGGCAGGTCTTCTGGCGTGTGCTCCTCCCCGCGTCCTGGCCCGGCGTCGTCGACAACCTGCGCATCGGCATCGGGTGGGCGTGGACGTACCTCATCGTCGCGGAGCTCGTCGCCGCGAGCACCGGCATCGGACACGTGATCCTCACCTCGAGCCGCTTTCTCGAGACCGAGAAGATCATCGGCGGAATCCTCACGATCGGGGCCCTCGGCCTGCTCACAGACGCGGTCTTCCGGACGATCTATCGCGTCCTCTTCCCGTACGCCGAGCGTCTCGCGCGATGAGCGCGATCGCGGTCGACAACGTCTCGATGGTCTTTCGTACTCGCGGGCGCGACGTGCGCGCGGTGGAGGACGTCTCGCTCGAGATTCCGGACGCGCAGTTCGCTTGCATCGTGGGCGCCTCGGGCTGCGGCAAGTCGACGTTGCTGAACATCATGGCCGGCCTCGTCCGCCCCTCGACTGGAACCGTGCGCATCGACGGCGCGTCGATCGACGGTCCCGGTGCCGATCGGGGGATGGTCTTCCAGTCGTACACGCTCTTTCCTTGGCTGCGGGTGCGGGAGAACGTCGAGTTCGGGCCGAAGCTGAAGCGGATGTCGAAGCGCGATCGGCGGCGGGTCTCCGATGCTCTCCTCGCGGAGATGGGGCTGACCGATTTCGCGCGCGCGTACCCCAGGGAGCTGTCGGGAGGCATGAAGCAGCGCGTCGCGATCGCGCGCGCGCTCGCAAACGATCCGAAGGTACTGCTCATGGACGAGCCGTTCGGCGCCCTCGACGCCCTGACTCGGGCGGCGGCCCAGCGGTTCCTGACGGAGGTCTGGGAGCACCACCGCCGTACGATCGCCTTCGTCACGCACGACATCGACGAGGCGATCTTCCTCGGCGACGTGATCTTCGTGATGAGCCGGCGTCCCGGCCGGATTCGCGAGGTCGTGGACGTCGACATCCCGCGACCGCGCTCGCTCGACGACCTCGGGACTCCACGCTTCGCCGAGCTCAAGCACCACATCCTCTCCCTCATCTTCGAGGACGAGGGCAACGGAGCGAGGTCGGTCGCCGAAGAGGCGCCGTCGGGCGGGCACGCCTCCGCGCCGCGGTGACCGCGGTTCTTCCTCGTGCACGTCGGCGTGCGCGAGCGGCTCTCGAGCATCGAGATGCTCGCCGCTGTCGTCGCGCTCGGCGCTCCTCCGTCGTCGCCTGACGAACGACGTCCGGAGCGAGCGCCTCTCACCGTGAAAGGAGACGTCATGCAGATCGAGATCGAGCACCTCCGGCCACCCGAGCTCGTCCGCCTCTCGCACTGGGAGGACCGGAACGAGGTGCGGGTCGCGAACTGGATCACGCCGTGGGACTTCTCCGAGCCGATCGACGTCGGGATCACAGCAGTCCCGATCGCTCGCGCGGCGATCAAGCCGGTGAGCGCGCATCAGGGGCCGAATGCTCTCCGCGACTGGCGCTTCTTCTTCACGACGTACTCGGTCGATTACGGCATCGACATCCGCGACCTGACGGTCCGCGACACGGGCGACGTCGAGATTCCGCTCTGGGACGTCCTCGAGGCGCACGAGAACATCTACCGCGCGGCACGCGGACTCCTCGCGCACGAGCCCCGCTTCTTCCCCGTCTTCGTCGGCGGCGATCATTCGATGACCCGCCCGATCGTCCGTGCGCTCGGCGAGGCTCGCCCCGAGCTCGAGCGCGTCGGCTTGCTCCAGTTCGACGCGCACATCGACTGTCAGAACTTCGACGACGGCGGGCCGCATAACGGGACGCCGATCCGCGGGATCATCGAGGACGACAACGGCGTCGAGCCGTACAACGTCGTGCAGATCGGCATCTCCGGCTTCGTCAACGCCGACCACTACCGTCGCTACCTCGTCGAGGAACAGGGCGGCACGATCTTCTCGGCGCGCGAGGTCGCACGGCGCGGCATCGACGCCGTGCTCGCCGATGCCTGGTCGATCGCCTCCCGTGGCGTCGACGGCGTCTACGTCACGTTCGACATCGACTGCCTCGAGCTCGCGTACGCGGCGGGCACGGGCGCCGCGGTCTCGGGCGGTCTGACGCCGTGGCAAGCGATGGACGCGCTCTTCGCTCTCGCGGGGCGCGAGCAGGTCGTCGCGTTCGATCTCGTCGAAGTCGACCCGACGCGCGATCCTCAGGGGATGACGGCGAGGCTCGCGAACAAGCTGCTGCTCACGTTCCTCGCCGGCTTCCGCGCGAGACCCGGCATCGGCTAGCTGCGCCGGTTCCGCCGCTCGAATCCCTGCTGCATCGAATCGTCACCGCGTCACGATCCAGAGCTGCGCGTCGAATCCCTTCGCCGTCCGGATGTCTTGCTCGTGGCTCATGCCGAGTCGCCGCGCCACCGCGAGCGATCGCTCGTTGTCGGGCTGGATGACAGCGGCGACGCGCCTCGTCCCGAGTGTGGTGAAGGCGCGGTCTCGGCATGCCGCGCCGGCTTCCGTCGCGTACCCCAAGCCCCAGCACTCGCGAATGAACGTCCACCCGATCTCGACCTCGGCGTGCTTGCCCGCGCAACTGAGAGTCGTCGGCGTCCAGGTGCGCGTGTCCCAGACGAGAAAGCCGGAACGACCGATCACGCGACCGTCTTCCTTGCGCACGACCGCCAGAAGGCCGAATTCGTCGACCTCGTGCCGTTCGCGAATCGCCCGAATGTGGGCGGCGACTGCATCGCGGGAATCGATACGCGGGCCGAGATACCGCGAGACCTCGGGGTCGGCGAACATCGCCGTCCATGCCTCGAGGTCGGAGTCCTCGGGTACCCGCAACAGCAGTCGCTCCGTCTCGATCACGTCCGGGATCATCGCGCAGCCGGAGTGAAGACGGGGCCGCGGTCCCGCTGACGGACGAGCGTGGCATCGCGTTGCCGTTCGTCGGCCGCTGCCACCCGCTCCTCGCCCGAGATCTCCGCCGGGAGATCCTTCACGCCGCGCCGACCGTAGTCCCTCAGTGGTGGAGTGAGCGAGAGCGGTGGCAAGGGCCGAGCGGAGTTCGCGCTCCTTCGGCGCGCGGCGCTCAGCGTGAGCGGAGTGCGCCGCTTGCGCCGACGGGTCGATAATCGCGCCGTGGCTGTCAACGCGCGCCAGCTGCTCGCGAGCCTCGTCGGCGCGACGATCCACACCGTGACGGGGCGGCCAGTGACGATCCTCGACCTTCGCGGCCATGAGGTGACTGTCAGGACGGACAGCTCGCCCGAGGGAACCTCGCTGCCGGTCGAGTGGGTGCAGGACGCGCTCGACCGCCTCTCGAGCACGGCCGGCGTCGACATCGGAGTCGACTCGGTCGGTCGCCGGAGCTCCGGACTGGCCGCCGTGCTGCTGACGCTCGCGGGCGGCCACGACGCTCGACTCGGTCAGGAGGACGATGTCGCGGCTGTTCGCGCCCTCCCCGGCAACGGTCGCCCCCTCACCGTCGACGCGGCTGTTGCCGACCGTGCGCGCCGTCGTCGGCGTCATGCCCGCAGAAAGGTTCGCCGCCGGGCCATCGCCGTCGCCGTCGTCGTCGCGCTCAGCGCCGCGATTGGGGCTGCAATCGTCGCATCGACGACGGAGGGAGGTCCGGGCGGCGCGACGGAAGCCACGCCGGAGGCGGCAGCGAGATCGACGACGAAGCGCGGTGCGGGCCGTGCACCAGACAGGACGCCAGACGCGAGCGCCAGATCGACGACGAAGCGAGGGTCGGGCGGCAGAAAGGCGGCAGCGCCCGAGGCGAGCGCGACGCCGGCGACGAACCGCAGCCGGGTCCGCGCAACGGAAGCGG
>JALZFG010000245.1 GCA_030861645.1 Actinomycetota bacterium | reverse complement strand
GGTCGACCCACCGCTCGAGATCGCCGACGTACTCGGGGTAGATGGGGAGCCGGGGCGCGAGCGCGAGCCCTCGCTCGCGCGTCGCCCGCTCGAGCAGCTCGAGCTCCGGCCACGGCGCCTCGGGGTTGACGTGGTCGATCGTGACCGGCGAGATCCCGCCCCAGTCGTTGATGCCCGCGTCGAGCAGCCGCGGGAACTCCGAGTAGCTGAGGTTCGGCGGCGCCTGGACGTTCCAGCCCGCGCCGAGCACGAGGCGCGCAACGGCCGCCGTCCAGAGCAGGTCCTCGAGGTCGGGCTCGGGATGCCGCGCCATCCGCGTCCCCGGCTTCGCGCGGAAGTTCTGGATGATCACCTCCTGCACGTGGCCGTGGCGCTCGCCGGCACCGCGAAGGGCGAGCAGCGCCTCGATCCGCTCGGCGCGCGTCTCGCCGATGCCGATCAGGATCCCGCTCGTGAATGGAATCGCGAGCTCGCCGGCGAGCTCAATGGTCGCGAGCCGCCACGCCGGCAGCTTGTCGGGCGACCCGAAATGCGGGCCGCCGCGCGCCGAGAGCCTCGTCGACGCGCTCTCGAGCATGATCCCCATCGACGCGCTTGCGGCGCGCAGCTCGACCAGGTCGTCGCGCGTCATCACGCCGGGGTTGAGGTGCGGTAGGAGGCCGGTCTCGTCGAGCACGAGTTTCGCCGCGCGCGCCAAGTACTCGAGCGTCGTCTCGCACCCGAGCGCCGCGAGCTCCTCGCGCGCCGCCCGGTAACGCAGCTCGGGCTTGTCTCCGAGCGTGAAGAGCGCCTCGTGGCAGCCTGCCGCAGCGCCCGCCCACGCCAACCGCAAAACCTCTTCTTCCCTCATGTACGCGCGCTCGCCGCGCCGCGGTGGGCGCGCAAACGTGCAGTAGTGGCAGACGTCGCGGCAGAGCGTGGTCAGCGGGATGAAGACCTTCGGCGAGTACGTCACGAGCAGGCCCTTCCCGCGCTCACGGACCTCACGCGCGGCGTCACAAACGGCTTCGACGGGCGCGTCCACGAGGGCGAGTGCCTCCTCCGCCTCGAGCCGCTCGGCCGCGAGGACGTCTCCCCATGCACGCTCCATGGGACGCGAGCTTACGGGACGCGCGCGTCGCTCCGGTTCGGCTACGAGGAGCGGCCCTGCACGGCAACCATACTGCTCGACGGCGACGCGCAGCCCCTCGACGACGTCGCCCCGCCGCGACCGTCCCGGCACCCGGCCTCGCCGAACCCCCGTTACACCCCACTAACAAAGTCCGGGCCGCGCCGTCACAACGACGGGAGAAGTTCCGTACACCGAAAGGAGTGACATGCGAGGAAAGCTTGCTATCGGCGGCCTCGCCCTTGCGATCTGCGTGAGCGTGGTCGCCGCCGGCGCGAGTGGCGCGCTTGGAGGGCCGTCGAGCCGGTCGAGCGACCAGGTGAGACGCGGCGGCACAGTCGTCTTCGGGGCCGAGCAGGAGACCGACTGCTTCAACCCGATTCTCGACGCGTGCAACCAGTTCTGGAACCAGGTCATGGTCTGGAGCACCACAATGGCCGGGGCGTTCAGGATCACGCCGAAGTTCACGTTCCAGCCGTGGCTCGTCTCGCGCGCCGTCCAGCGCAACCGTCCGTTCACGACGACGTACTACCTCAGGAAGAACGCGCGCTGGAGCGATGGGCGGCCGATCACGATGCGCGACTTCCAGTTCACCTGGCGCTGGATCATGGATCCGAAGTGCGAGGTCGCCGGGCGCGAGGGCTACCAGGACATCCGCGGCTTCCGCGCTCTCAGCCGGAACGGGAAGACGTTCCGGATCACCTGGAAGCGGCCGTACGTCTGGTGGAGGGTCCTCTTCAGCTCCGTCCTGCCCGAGCACGCCCTTCGCGGCGAGGACTGCAACAAGACCTGGCAGAACAACCTGAACAACCCGAAGACGGGGAGGCCGATCGCGAGCGGGCCGTTCATCTTCCAGAGCTACAGGCCCGGACAGTCGCTGACGATCGTCCGCAACCCCCGCTACTTCGGCAAGAGGGCCAACGTCGACCGGATCGTCTTCCGCTTCCTCACGCAGACGAGCACCGAAATCGCCCAGATCCGCGGGGGCGAGGTCGACGCGATCTACCCGCAGCCGCAGCTCGAGCTCGCCTCGCTCCGGGGGCAGCGCGGCCTGAGGATCCAGACGCACGCGGGCGCGACGTGGGAGCACATCGACATGCAGCTCTCGAAGAACGCCGCGGCGCTGAAGCAGGCCTGGGTGCGGAAGGCGATCATCCAGGGGATCAACCGCCCGCTGCTCGTGCGCGGCCTCTTCCGCACGCTGAAGCCGGGGCTCCCCGTCCTGAACAACGTGATGTTCGTCTCGAACAACCCGTTCTACCAGCCGGCCTGGAACGTCTGGAAGTACAGGCCGCAGCGCTCGATCTCGATCCTGCGTTCGCACCGCTGCACCGGCGGCCCCTCGCGGCCGGGCTCGGGCGGCGGCATCTACTCGTGCCCCGGTCTCGGCCGGCTCTCGTTCGACTACGTCTCGACCGCTGGAAACCGCCTGCGCGAGCTCTCCTTCGAGGTCATCCAGCGGCAGCTCCGCAGCATCGGGATCGAGCTCAGGTCCGCGTTCGCGCCGGCGGCGATCGCGTTCGGCCGCAGACTCGTGAACAAGCAGTTCGACATGTTCATGTTCGCCTGGGTCGAGTCCGGCTTCCCCGCGGGCAAGTACGACCTCTACGGATGCAAGGGACAGTCGAACTACATGGACTACTGCAACCGGCGCGTGGACAGCCTCCTGCGACGGGCCACGCAGCAGACGAGCCCGAGGAGGGCGTCGACCTTCTACAACCGCGCCAACAGGGTCATCGCCGGGGCGGTGCCGACGGTTCCGCTCTACCAGAAGCCGACGTACCTCGTCTACAAGTCGAGCCTCCGCAACATGGTGGACAACACCACCAACTTCGGTCCGACGTGGAACGTCGAGAACTGGTGGAAGGCCAGGTGAGGAGGAGAAGGCGCTAGACTCCCGACCACCCAAGGCACGGAAGTCCTCCCTCGCCCGCGGGGGAGGACTTCCGTCCCTCTAGAAGCTCGCTCCCATGTTTACCTACACCCTGAGGCGGCTTCTCTACAGCATCCCGGTGCTGCTCGCTGCCACGTTCATCATCTTCGCGTTCGTTCGCTCGACCGTCGATCCGGCGGCAGCCTTCAGACAGAACCCCTACTTCTCGCAGCGCGCGCTCAACGCCTTCATCGAGCGTAAGCACCTCGACAAGCCGATTCCGGTCCAGTACGGCTACTGGCTCAAGAGCGCGCTCACGGGAGATCTCGGCACGACGATACGCGGGGACCGGCCGATCTGGCCCCAGCTGAGGCGCGTGTTCGGGAACACGATGCAGCTGATCATCGCCGCCGAGCTCCTCGCGGTCCTGCTCGCGATCGCGATCGGCGTGATCTCCGCCGTGCGCCAGTACTCGCTCTTCGACTACGCGTCGACGACCTTCAGCTTTCTCGGCTTCGCGACCCCCATCTTCTGGCTCGCGCTGATCCTGCAGATCATCTTCACGAACATCTTCCTCGACACGGGCAAACGCATCTTCTACACCGCCGGCTTGAGCTCGCCGGATCCCGGCTCCGGACTCCACTTCCTGATGGATCGAGTCCAGCACCTGGCGCTGCCCGTCTTCGTGCTCGCGGTCGTCGGGATCGCGCAGTTCAGCCGCTACATGCGCGCGTCCATGCTCGAGGTGATCAACTCCGACTACGTCCGGACGGCTCGCGCGAAGGGCCTCATCGAGCGGCGGGTGATCATGAAGCACGGGTTCCGGAACGCCCTGATCCCGCTCGTGACCGTAGTCGCGCTCGACTTCGGCGCCCTCTTCGGAGGCGCGATCGTCACTGAGACCGTCTTCTCCCTCGACGGGATGGGGCTCTTCTTCATCCACGCCCTCGAGGCCGGCGACGCCTACCAAATCATGGCGTGGCTCGCCGTGACGGCGACGATCATCATCCTCTTCAACCTCATCGCCGACCTCCTCTACGGCGTGCTCGACCCGAGGATTCGCTATGAGTGACCAACCGCATCCGTACGAGCCCGTCGCCCCCGGGACCTCGCTGCCGACCCGGGCGCGCGACGTGGAGGCCGGGAGCACCGCGGTTCCCGGCGAGCCGACCGAGCTCAGCCTCGTCTACGAGCAGGGCCTCGAGATCCGGGCGCGGAGCCAGTGGGCGTACGCGCGAC
>JALZFG010000241.1 GCA_030861645.1 Actinomycetota bacterium | reverse complement strand
ACGTTCACCCTGCCGAACCCGCTCGTGATGGAGGAGAGCGACGTCCGCCAGGAGGTAAGCCGGCGGATCGACTACGTTTTCGTCCGCGCGGACGAGAACGGGCCGACGCTGGAGGTCGCCGCCTGCGCGCTCGCGTTCGCCGAACCGATCGACGGCGTCTGGGCCGGCGACCACCTCGGCGTCGTTGCCGATCTCGCCGTTCCGGCGTAGCCGGAAGACAGCCGAGGTCATCGGCGAGCGTTCTTACGCGGCGGTCTCCGACTGTTCGAAGCCGGCTGCGCGAAGCACCGCGGTGTCGTGGACCTGTCGGATCCGCGCGATCTTGCCGTCCTCGACGGTGAACTCCTCGGCGATGCGTAGCTCGCCGAGACCCTGCACCTCGATGTCGTAGAGGAGCATCGCCTTGTTCCCGGCGCCCATCGCCGACAGCAGGTCGACGGGCTCGACCCTCGACCCGAACGCTCGGAGGGCGGTAGCGAAGGACTCCGTCGTCGGGTATTCGTTGATCGGCACCTCGACCTCGAGCTCGTGGCTGAGAAGGGCGACGGCTTCGTCGAACCGCTTGCTCGTCCACGCCTCGTGGTAGGCCCGGGCGACCGAGAGCGCGTCGCCGAAGAGCGCTTCCTCCCACTCCCGGATCTGCCAGCTTCGGACGACGCCGTTGAGGACGAAAGGGTCGCCCTCGGCGAACTCCTCGGCGGCTTCGCGAGTCGTGAAGACGGCCATCGACCCCTCCCGCTGAGGATCGCCGAAGGCCCCGTACATCAGCATCTGGCCGCGCTCGTGGAACTCCTGGCCTCGCGCCGAGTGCGCTTCGAAGTGAAGAGGCGCCTTCGCGAGGACGTCGTCGGCGGATTCGTAGAAGAGCACGTACTTCACGAGGAACCTCCAGTCGTTCGCGTGGTCTTGGAACGAAGAGCAGGGTCGTCCGCGGCCCTCTGTCGCAGCAGCGTGACGGGGGCGATCGCGCAGAGGGTCTCCTCGGCGCCGTCCACGCTGAAGACGCGGGTCTCGCAGACGGTGATGCGTCCGCCGGCGCGGATGACCTCGGCGCACGCGACGACGCTCCGGCCCCCTCCCGACGCAACAAGGTTCAACTTGTACTCCACGGTGAGCACTTCACGATCCCTCCGGCCAGAGCGACAGCGCCGCTCGCCGCGGTGTCGGCGATCGCGCCGATGGCGCCGGCGTGGAGGAAGCCGTGCTGCTGCGAGAGCTCACATGGGGCGGGCGGCACGATGACGCAGCTCCCCTCGCCGGCGTCCTCGACCTGCGCCCCGAGGAAGCGCATGAAGCCCTGCATGTCGAAGGTCGTTCGGACGAGAACGTGGGCAGGCATCCGTCGCGGTATGGCGAGCGTGCTCGCCGCGCGAACCGCGCATACGCGGCGGCGAACTTCGTCGTTTGCTCCTCCACGGCGGCGCCGTGTTTCAGCGCCGCCGGTGCGACGAGGTACGCGATCCCCTTCCGCCCGCCGCGAGCGCCGAGGGCGAGAACGACGGCGGGGCCGTTCCCTGCGCCAACGATCGCGTGCGCCGTCCCGCCTGGGCAGTGGAAGAAGTCCCACGCTTTCAGCGGCCGCTCCTCGCCCTCGACGAGGAGGAGACACTCGCCTACGAGCACCAGGAACCCCTCCTGGTTGTTCTCGCGGTGATACAAGCCGAGCGGCTCGCCGGGGTTCAGGACGTTCAGGTTGATACCCAGCTGCCTGAACGTCGTTTCCCCTCGAAGTCGCAGCCTGCCCCGAGCGGTCCGTAGTCGCGCCAGCGCGTCTCGCGCGCGTTGACCACGAACCAGCCGTCACCGTCGGGCACGAGCCCGTACTTCGTGGCGCGCAGCGGGGCCTCGCGGACGCCCATTGCGGCGAACGCTACAGCGCTACGCAACGGACGAGAGGCGCAGGACTTCCCTCTTTCAGCGAGCGCGTGCGCGGGCGGCGGCCGAGCGGCCGCGGAGGCCGGCGACGTACATCGCGCGCGCTCCGAGCGCGAACGGCTCGCCGTCGCGAGGCAGGCCGAGGTCGTCGCGAAAGATCGGCGTCACCACTTCGACGTCGAAACCGGTGAGCTCGAGCGCGTTCCGCAGCCCGCGCCGGTTGAACACGAACCACTCGCTCCCGTCGCGGCGTGCGTCGAGGCGTGCCAGCGGGGAGGGCACGAGCGAGAGCGGAAGGCTGACAGTCTCGAGGAGAAGGAGGTGGCCGCGGCAGACGCCGCGCACCGCCTCGAGCGCGCGCAGCGGGTCGCGAAGCATCTGAAGCACGTAGCCCATGACGACGACGTCGAACTCGCCGATATCGCCCGGGTCGAGGTCGTACACGCTCAAGTCGCGGTAGTCAGCACGCGACCCGAGCAGGTCGGCCGCCAGCCGAAAGGTCGTGCCGCGAAGCGCTCGCGGCGGCGTGGGCGGGCCATGACGCCGGCTGAATGGCGAGTCGTGGCGCTCCGGGTCGACAAGATCGATCGCGACGACCTCGCCGGCGCCGCGCCTCTCGAGCTCGAACGCCCAGAAGCCGTCCATCGTGCCGATGTCGAGGCAGCGTAGGCCCTGGAGAGACCCTGGCCACGGCATGCGCTCGGCGGTTGGCCGTAGGTCCCAGCTTCCCGGCGTGACGAGCCCCGGTGCGATCTCGATCACGTGCCACCAAGTGAGGGCGTCAACTGCCTGCTTCGCGCTGATCGCGTCAGGCCGTCTGCTCAAGGTGCTCCATCTGCGGCTCAGCTACTCGCGTGCGGCCGCGACGATGACTCTTGCCGGCTCGTGCGGTCTCCAGGGGCGGGGACTGCTTCCGCGACCGAGAGAGGTGACGGCTGATGAGCAAGGTTCTCGCAGGGCTCGTCGACGAGCTGACCATCATCATCGCGCCGGTCGTCCTGGGCGGCGGGAAGCGCCTGTTCGAGGGGTTCTCGACCTCGCTCGATCTGGAGCACCTCGGCGTGCGGCAGTCGCAGTATGCGACGTTCATCGAGTATCGGGTAAAGCGGCAGTAGCCGGCTGAGTAGGGCGCACCGGGCTGCGGCGAGGGCGCGAACGTCGAAGCCGTCGAGTACGCGTTCCACTTTCCATTCAGCGCACGACGGCTCACCGCGGGCGAGGCCGGTCGCGAAACCGGCTAGCACAATCACGCGCGGAGGCTACGTAATGTCTCGTCGCACGAGGTAAGCGAGATCTGAGAAGGGAGGTAACACGATGACGGAGACGGTCAACAAGGCGAAAGCGGAAGCGTTTGCGGAGCGCCTGCTCGGCACGCTGAACGACGCGTCGCTGATCCTGCTCACCAGTCTCGGGCACCGCACCCGTCTTTTCGACACGATGGCCGACCTGCCGCCGTCGACCAGCGCCGAGATCGCCGACGCAGCCGGACTGCACGAGCGGTATGTGCGCGAGTGGCTGGGCGGGATGGTCGTGAGCGGCGTGATCGAGTATGACCCCGCGGCGCAGACGTATCGCCTTCCGGCAGAACACGGAGCCGCGCTGACGCGCGCCGCAGGGCCGAACAACGTCGGTGCCTACGCGTCGTTTGTGCCCATCCTTGCGAGCGTCGAGGACGAGGTAGCTGACTGCTTCCG
>JALZFG010000214.1 GCA_030861645.1 Actinomycetota bacterium | reverse complement strand
GCCGCATCCCGCGTGTACGAGCTGACGGACTACGGACGCGCGCTGCGGCCGGTGATGCGGGAGCTGGCCCTGTGGGGCGCGCGCTCAGTCGGACCTCCGACGGCTGACGACGAGCTCTTTCCTGGTTGGCTCGAGAACGCGGTCGATACAGTGCTCGCGCCGATCGCGCCGCCTGGCCGCTTCGAGTTTCGTGTCGGCGACGAGGTGGCGTCTCTCGTCGACGGTGAGGCGAAGCCCGGGTCGATAGAGGAGCCGGACGTCGTCGTCGCAGGCGATCCGGCGGCGATCTACCACATGTTCGTCGACCGGCGGCTCGATCTCGTCTCCGTCGACGGGGACCGTCGCCTGCTCGAGCAGCTCCTCGAGGCCGCGCCACCCCCGGTCGAGCTGCCGGTCCACGCCTGACAGACGCGGAGCGATCTCAGATCGGCGGCTACGCGGAGCGCGGCGCCGTCGAGCGCCGGCTCTGATCCTCGGCGCGCTCGACGAGCAGGCAGAGGGCGTTCGCGAGCCGCATCTGCTCCACCGTGCGGCAGTTGATCTCGAGCAGCCGCGGGCTCGCGACGAGGAACGCGAGGCAGCGGGCGCGCGAGACGGCCACGTTGAGCCGGTTCCGCGAGAACAGGAAGCCGAGGTTGCGCGGGATGTCTTCGCCGCTCGAGCTCGTCATCGAGAAGAAGACGACCGGCGATTCCTGCCCCTGGAACTTGTCCACCGTCCCCACGCGGACACCGCCTGGCAGGCATTCCCGGAGGCAGCGCACCTGCGCGTTGTACGGGGCGACGACCATGAAGTCCTCCTCGGCGAGCGGTCGTGTAAGCCCGTCGGCGTCCCGGTAGTCGCCGCCGAGCATCCGCTCGATCTGCTCGCGGATCGCGCGCCCCTCCTCGGGCGCCGACTGGCGGTTCCCGTCGTGCTCGACCGGCACGTACCGGATCCCCGTGTCGAACGCCGTCCGCTGACGCGCGCACCGCTCCGCAGAGCGCAGGCGGCCCTCGTAGAACGCCTCGGAGACGAAGGCGGAGACGTCAGGGTGCATCCGCCAGCTGCGCTCGAGGAAGAGGCCGCGGTCGATCGGGATGGTGCGCTCGTTCCCGAGCAGGTGCCCGAGCACGGAGAGGTTCGTTCCGCGCGGGTGAAGGCCCTGTGTCACCTGCGCGAGCTGCAGCGGGTCGCCGAGCAGGACGAGGTTCCGGGCGGACGTTCCCATCGCGAGCGCGTCGGCCAGCGACACCTGGCCCGCCTCGTCGATGAAGAGGTAGTCGAGCTGACCGTCGAGCTCCTCGCGGGCGAAGAGCCACGCTGTTCCCGCGAGCAGGCGCACGTCCGGGTCGAGGAAGGGCGGGATCGCGGCCTCGTTCTCGACCAACCGGCCTTCGTACCTCGATTCGGGGCTGTCGCCGGAGCACTTCTTCAGGGCGCGGAAGCTGCGGCGCGCCTCGATCGCAGCCTCCTCGATCTCGTCCAGCAGGTTGTGGATCGCCTTGTGGCTCGTCGCCGCGACGCCGACGCGCTGGCCAAGTCCCAGCAGGTGGACGATCAGCCGCGCCCCCGTCCACGTCTTCCCCGCGCCGGGCGGGCCCTGGACGAACAGGTAGTCGCCGTCGAGGTCGGCGACGAGGCGCTGCATCTCGTCGAGCTCCGTCGTCTGGATCGGCCGGCCCGCCGGCTCGCGGCGCAACACCCTTCGCAGCGCGCGATAGCCGCCCTCCCTCGATTGGATCGCCCGCCCGAGTCGCGTGAGTGCGTTTCGCTGCTCCGTCGTGGGATACGGGCCACCCGGGATCAGCGCGCGGGGAAGCGGCACCTCCTCGAGGATCGGCCCGCGGACGAGCCGCAGCGTCCCCGCGGCGTCGTCGAGCTCGACAATGGTCCCGGCGCGCTCGCCCGTGAGCGGGTCGTAGGCCTCGTCCCCGAGCCCGAGCCGGTGCTCCTGCGCCGGAAACGTGAACCCGAAGACGAGCGACCGACCACGCTCCTCCGGCGCCCGCCCGTCCCACCGAAGCTCTCCGATCGACTCGGAGTCGTCCACGAGCTGCGTCGACGTGCGCTTCAGGCGCTCGAAGAACGCCCACCACACCGGCTTCGCCTCGCGGCGGTGGTAGTCGAGCAGCTGCCCGGCGAGCCAGCGCTCGCCTCCCTCCTCGGCGCCCGCAAGAAGCTCCTCGCGGAGCCGCGCCCGGTCGCCGAGCTCGCGCACCGCGTCCCCGGACGGGGCGCGAAGCTCCGGAGCCTCCCACCACCCGATCTCCTCCCCATAAAGCGCCGCCGCCTCGCTGCGGCGCTCCAGCAGCCAGTCGCGCAGTCGCGCCGTCGAGAGGCAGTCCTCGCGGTTGTAGGCCTCGATCGCGTCCAGGATGGAGCGGTCGCCCGTCTCGAGCCAGCGCTCGTACTGCACCGTCGCGTCCTCGCCGGATCGGAGCGGCGCCTCCCGCCCGCGCAGGTAGAACGCCTCGATCTCCTTCAGCGAGTAGCTGGGACGCGACGCGCGCAGGCTCTGGCGGACGACGGCGAGCAGGTCGACGAAGAGCTCGCGGCGAAGCAGATCGTCGAGCTCTTCCTCGCGCGTGCCGTAGAGCGCGGCGAGCCGCTTCAGCACCGTCGGCTCGTAGTGGGCGTAGTGGTAGACGTGGAGGTTCGGGTCGGCCGCGAGGCGCACGTGGAAGAAGTCGACGAGCCGCTCGAACGCGCGCTGCTCCTCCGCGCGGTCGTGCGCCCAGAAGGCGTGGAAGCGCGGCCGGCCGCCGTCGAGCGAGAGGACGCCGAACAGGTACTCGAGCCCTCGCTCGGGCTGCCAGAAGGGATCGCCCTCGATATCGAAGAAGAGGTCGCCGGGCGAGGGCCTTGGCAGCAGTGCGAGCCCGCGCTTCTCCTCGGGCGCAAGCAGCTGGTAGAGGAGCTGGCCGCTGACGCGCTCGGCGTGCTGGAGCGCGGCCTGCTCGCGGAGCTTCTCGAACGTCGACGGCACCATCCGCGGGACTGCGAGTGCGGGCGGCGCGGCCGCCAGTTCCGCGAGGCGTGAGACGCCGGCCTCGCCGAGCCGCGTGATCTGGTCGCGGCGGATCCCGGCCACGAGGACGAGGTGGTCGTCGGCTTCCCACTGCCCACGGCAGCGCTCCAAGAAGTCACAGATCGAGCAGTGGTCGACCGGGTACGGGTACGTGTCCTCGCCCGCGCCGATCGCTGCCAGGAACCGTCGTCTGACGCGCCGGTAGTACGCGGCGAAGTCGCGGGGCCGCAAGGTCTCGCGCTCGTGCGAGCCGAGCAGCAGGTGCATGAACTGCGGCTCGACGCCCTGGATGCGCGCGACCTGCTCCGAGTAGAAGCAGAGCTGGAGCACGTGCCGGGGCTTCGGCCGCCGCGCGAGCTTCGCGTCCGCGACCTCGTAGCTCCACGGACCGAGCTTCGACGGCCGCTCGACCCGCTCGAGGAAGTCGGCGAGCCCACGCCAGTCGCCCTCGAGGAAGACGGCCTGGTAGATGACCTCCGCGCCCGCGCGCATCGCCTCCTCGGTCGCCCGAGCGCCGGCCGCGAGATCCGCGGCGCC
>JALZFG010000192.1 GCA_030861645.1 Actinomycetota bacterium | reverse complement strand
CTTCACGGCTGCGGTCGACGAGGTGGGCGAGCGCGCCACGGTGGTCGCGGGGACGGGGACGTACTCGACGGCCCACTCGATCCACCTCACGGAGCGGGCGCACGAGCTCGGCGTCGACGGCTTCCTGATCGTCACCCCGTACTACAACAAGCCGCCCGCGCGCGGCATCGTCGAGCACTTCCGGGCGATCGCCGCCGCCACCGACAAGCCGATCATCGCGTACAACATTCCGGGTCGCGTCGTCATCAACATCGAGCCCGAGACGATGTGCGAGCTCGCGGAGATCCCGAACGTGACGGCGGTGAAGCAGGCGAATGACGACCTCGACCAAGCACGGCAGATCCTCGCCGAGACCGACCTCGACCTGTACGCGGGCGACGACAACCTCATCCTCCCGTTTCTCGAGCTCGGCGGCGTCGGTGGCGTCTGCGTCCACACACACCTGTTCGGCACGCGGGTGAAGGAGATGATCGGGCGCTTCCGGGCCGGCGACGCGGACGCGGCACGGCGGATCGACCAGGAGCTCGAGCCCGCATACGCGATCCTCAAGGCCGCCGTGAACCCAATTGGGATCAAGGCAGCGCTGAACCTCGTCGGCTTCGCGGTCGGGGGTCATCGGCTCCCGTTGGTGGAGCCGAGCGAGGCGGAGCTGGAGCGAGTCCGCGCCGCGCTCGAGCGCGCCGGTCTGCTCGCGCCCGCGCCCGTCTGACCCGGTGAACGACACCCGTCTCCGTATCGTCGCGCTCGGCGGGCTAGGCGAGGTCGGGAGGAACATGACCGTCTTCGAGGCGGGGGGCGAGCTGCTCGTCGTCGACGCCGGGCTCTCGTTCCCGCGAGACGAGCAGCTCGGCGTCGACCTCGTCCTCCCCGACTTCTCCTACCTCGCGCGACGCGGGCGGGAGCTGCGGGCGGTGGTGCTCACGCACGGCCACGAGGACCACGTCGGCGCGCTCCCGTACTTGCTCCGCGAGGTCCGCCCGCCCGAGGTCTGGGCGACGAAGCTGACGCTCGAGATGGTCGCCTCGAAGCTCGACGAGCACGGACTCCTGCGCGCGACCGAGCTCAAGGAGATCGTGCCCGACCGCGCGCCGCTCGAGCTCGGTCCGTTCCGGCTCGACTTCGTGCGCGTCGCGCACTCGATCCCGGACTCGGTCGCGGTCGTCCTCGAGACGGCGGCCGGCCGCGTCGTCCACACGGGCGACTACAAGCTCGACCACACGCCCGTGGACGGCGTCAAGACCGACGTCGGCAAGCTCGCTGAGGTGGGTAACCGCGGCGTCGACCTGCTGCTCGGCGACTCGACGAACGCGGAGCGACCGGGCGTGACCCCGTCGGAGCGCCTCGTCGGCGAGGCGTTCCGGCAGATCATTCCGCTTCGCACGGGGCGCGTCCTCGTCTCCTCGTTCGCCACGAACGTCCACCGGATGCAGCAGGCGATCGACGTCGCCGTGCAGGTCGGGCGCAAGGTGAGCGTCGTCGGGCGCTCGATGCGCAAGAACCTGAACATCGCCCGCAACCTGGGGTACGTCCGGGTTCCGGAGGACACGATCATCAGGGCGGCGGAGCTCGACGACTACCGCCCGCACGAGGTCCTCGTCCTCTGCGCCGGGAGCCAGGGGGAGCCGCTCTCGGCGCTGACACGGATCGCCTACAACGACCACCCGGCCGTGAAGGTCGAGCGGGGGGACACCGTCATCATCTCCGCCCGCCCGATTCCCGGAAACGAGCTCCGAATCCACGACACGATCAACGGGCTCGCGAAGCTCGGGGCGGAGGTGCTGCACGAGGAGAACGCGCCCGTCCACGCATCCGGGCACGGCAATGCCGAGGAGCTCCGGACGATGATCTCCCTGCTTCGCCCGAAGGCGGTGATGCCCATTCACGGCGAGTTCCGGATGCTCGCCGCGCACGCGCGACTGGCGCAGGAGGCGGGAATCCCCGCGAGCGCGATCGTCCTCGCCGACAACGGATCGGTCGTCCAGCTCGACGCGGACGGCGCGCGGATCGTCGACCGCGTGGAGGCGGGCGTCACCTTCGTCGACGGGCTCGGCGTCGGCGACGTGCGCGACGTCGCGCTGCGCGATCGGCGGCATCTTTCCGAGGACGGTGTCCTCATCATCGTCGCGACGCTCGCGAGCACGAACGGCCGCGTGACCACGCCGCCGGAGCTGATCGCGCGCGGGTTCGCGGAGTCGGAAGCGCTGCTCCAGGAGATGCGGTCGGAGGCGTACGGCGTCCTCGAGCGCCTCCTCGCCGAGGACGTCAGCGAGATCAAGCTCCTGCAGGAGCACCTGCACGACGAGGTCGGCCAGCTCGTCTACGACCGAACGCGCCGCCGCCCGATGATTCTCCCTGTCGTGATCGAGGTATGACCCTCGCCTCGCGAAGCCACCTCCCGGCGGGCCGGCGATGACGACGATGTCGGCTCGCTGGTGGCGGGACGTCCTCGCCGATCACGCCGCGGACGGGTTCACGGCCGACCGCTTGATCGCGCAGCTCGCCGCGTGCGAGGCCGCGGCGCTCGCGTTCTGCCGTTTGCTCGACCGTTGGGCGCGCGGCGAGGCCGACCCGTGCACGCCTGGTCGCCGCCAGGCGGCGCTGCGGCATGCCGCCGAGCGGGCCGAGACGGCGCTCGCGGGTCTCG
>JALZFG010000190.1 GCA_030861645.1 Actinomycetota bacterium | reverse complement strand
TGACTAGGCTCTGACCTCCTCGAACGCCTGCAGCTCGCGCCGCAGGTCCTTGATCTCGTCTCGCAACTTTGCGGCGTACTCGAACCGCAGCTCCTCCGCGGCGACGAACATCTCCTCCTCGAGCGTGACGATCAGCCGCTGGAGCTCGTCCTGGCTCATCCCCTGCACCTCGGCCTTGCCGCGGCGGCGGCGCGTCGGCACGGTCGGCGACTCGAGGGCGAGGAACTCGGCGATGTCGGAGACGCCCTTGACGATCGACTCCGGGGTAATCCGGTGCTCCTCGTTGTACGCGAGCTGGACGGCGCGGCGGCGGTTCGTCTCGTCGATCGCGCCCTTGATCGCCTCCGTCAGCTTGTCCGCGTACAGCAGGACCTTGCCGTTGACGTTGCGCGCCGCGCGGCCGATCGTCTGGATCAGCGCCGTCTGGCCGCGCAGGAAGCCCTCCTTGTCGGCGTCCAGGATCGCGACGAGCGAGACCTCGGGCAGGTCGAGTCCCTCGCGCAGGAGGTTGACGCCGACGAGGACGTCGTACTCGCCGAGGCGGAGCTCGCGGATGATCTGGATCCGCTCCAGGGTGTCGATCTCCGAGTGGAGGTAGCGCGCCCGCACGCCCGACTCCAACAGGTAGTCGGTCAGGTCCTCGGCCATCTTCTTCGTCAGCGTCGTCACGAGGACGCGCTCGCCCGCCTCTTCACGGCGCCGGATCTCGTTCAGCAGGTCGTCGATCTGGTTCTTCGTCGCCCGCAGCTCGACCTCGGGATCGACGACGCCGGTCGGGCGGACGAGCTGCTCGGCGATCCGCGTCGAGTGACGCAGCTCAAAGGGCCCGGGCGTCGCCGAGACGAAGACGAGCTGCGGCACCTTTCCGAGAAACTCGTCGAAGCGGAGCGGACGGTTGTCCATCGCGGACGGGAGCCGGAAGCCGTACTCGACGAGCGTCTGCTTCCGCGAGCGGTCGCCCTCGTACATGCCGCCGAGCTGCGGCACCGTCTGGTGCGACTCGTCGATGAAGCAGACGAAGTCGTCGGGGAAGTAGTCGATCAGCGTGAACGGGTGCGACCCGGGCGACCGGCCCTCGAGGATGCGCGAGTAGTTCTCGATCCCGGGGCAGAAGTTGAGCTCCTTCAGCAGCTCGATGTCGTACTCGGTCCGCTGCCGCAGGCGGTGCGCCTCCAGCATCCGCCCCTCGTCCTCGAACTTCCGCACCTGCTGCTCGAGCTCGCGGCGGATCTCGCCGACGGCGCGATCGATCGTCGGCTTCGACGTCACGTACTCGGTCGCGGGCCAGATCGCCACGTTGTCGAGTCTCGCGAAGACCTCGCCCGTGAGCGGGTCGAAGTGCGTGATCTGCTCCACCTCGTCGCCGAAGAACGAGATGCGGTAGGCCGACTCCGAGTTCGCGGGCTGGATCTCGACGACGTCGCCCCTGACGCGGAAACGCCCGCGCGCGAGGATCGAGTCGTTGCGGACGTACTGGCTCTCGATCAGCTTCCGCAGCGCTTCGTCGCGGTCGTGCTCCTCGCCGACCTCGAGGATGAGCACGCGCTCGCGCCACTCCTCGGGCGAGCCGATGCCGTAGATGCACGAGACGGACGCGACGACCACGACGTCGCGGCGCGTGAACAGTGCCGAGGTGGCCGCGAGCCGCAGCCGAGCGATGTCGTCGTTCTGCGACGAATCCTTCTCGATGTAGAGGTCCGCCTGCGGAATGTAGGCCTCGGGTTGGTAGTAGTCGTAGTACGAGACGAAGTACTCCACCGCGTTGTCGGGGAAGAACTCGCGGAATTCGTTGCAGAGCTGTGCGGCGAGCGTCTTGTTGTGGGCGATGACGAGGGCGGGCTTCTGCACCTTCTCGACGATCCAGGCCATCGTCGCCGTCTTGCCCGTCCCGGTCGCGCCGAGCAGCGTCTGGTAGCGCTCGCCGGCGAGGAGCCCCTCGGCGAGCGCGTCGATCGCCTGGGGCTGGTCGCCAGTGGGGCGGTATGCCTCGGACGTCGCGAGAACCGCCATCACCCAAGGCTAGCGGCGGGCGCAGCCGACCCGCGCGCGGGTGTACGAGCGGGTCGGGAGGGAAAGAGCGGCGCGATGTCGAGCGCGGACGAGCGCCCGCCGTACATCGCCTACGCGGCGATCGCGAGCACGTTCCTCGGCGGCCTCGCTGGCGCCGGCTCCCTCGCGCGGGCGCTTCGGCGCGAGCCGCGCGAGCTGACGCCTCTCGACCTCGTGATGCTGTCTGCAGCGACGTTCAAGGCCGCGCGGACAGTCTCCCGCGAGAAGGTCGCGAGCTTCGTCAGGCAGCCGTTCGTCGAGGGCGAGGCCTACGCCGGCTCGGAGGAACCCGTCGGGAACGGGGCGCGCCGGGCGATCGGGGAGCTCGTGACGTGCACGAGGTGCGTCGGGACGTGGCTCGCGGCCGGCCTCGCCTCGACACAGCTGCTCGCGCCCCGCTTCGGGCGCCTGCTCACGTTGTCCCTCGGCGCCGCCGCCGCCAACGACTTCCTGCAGGCGGGGTTCAGCGCGCTCACGGCGAAGGCGAACAAGCTCGAGCAACGAGGCTAGTGGCCAGCGCGCGCGCTCAGCCACCGGCGGCCCGAGCGAGCGGAGCCGGAACGGGGCGACTTCGCTCACGTGCGGCTGTTAGGGCGACCACCGCCATCGTGACTGTCTGCACAGCGGCGAACGCGACGAGGACCGGCTCGGGCCCGGCCGCGTCGAGGACGGGCCCGGCCGCGAACACGCCGAGCGGGTTGACGAGCGCCCAGCCCGTCATCGCAGCCGTCATCGCGGTCGGACGCAGCGCTGCCGGGATCCGCAGCGTCATGATCGAGTGGAGGCTCGGGTTGACGATCCCGTTCGCGATCCCCGACGCGACGATCGCCGCCGAGAGGCCCGCTGGCGGCAGGTCGAACGAGAGGAGCCAGAGCGGCAGCGCCTGGCCCATGACGCACGCGGCGATGATCGCGTAGCCGTCGAACCGCGGCACGATCACGCGGTACGAGGCCAGGTTGCCGATCACGGCGCCGATGCCGAACGACGCGATCAGCCAGCCGGCGATCGCCGGATCCTCGCCGAAGCGCGTCACGACGATGACCGGTATCGACGCGAAGAAGGCCGTCCAGGCCGCGTCCCCGAGCGCGAAGGTCGGCCACCAGACGCGGAGGAGACGCTCGCGCGACAGGAACCGGAGCCCGTCCTGGACGCGGGTCGCCTCCGCCGTCGGGAGGCGTGGACGAGCGGGGACGAACCCGGCGACGAGAACGACGGCGACGACGTACGTGGCAGCGTCGACGACGAGCACGCTCGGCGCGCCGATGACGCCGATCAGCGCCCCGCCGATGACCGGACCGAGCAACAGCGTCGCGCGCGTCGCGCCTTGGAAGAACGCGTTCGCCCGCGTCACGCGGCGCTCGTCCTCACCGAGGAGCTCCGGGACGATCACCTTCTGCGCGGCGAAGTAGGGAGCGCCGAGCGCGCCGAGCGCGAACGCGACCGCGAGCAAGACCGGAAACGAGGTGCCGCTCGTCCAGTGCAAGATCGGGATCACGAGCATCAGTGGTCCGCGGAGGCCGTCGCAGAGAACCATCGTCCTTCGCGCGCCCAGCCGGCCGAGCGCCTTGCCCGCCGGCAGCCCGAACGCGGCGAGCCCGATCAGCTCGGCGGCCAGGACGAGCGTCATCCGTGTCGCGGAGCCGGTGGCGAGCAGCACGAACCACGGCAGCGCGAGCCACGTCATCTGCATTCCGCTCGTGGAGACGACCTCCGCGACGAGCAGCGCGACGACCGCGCGGTCCCGCAGGATGGAGCCCGCGCTCACGCCGGGATGCGCTCGATGTGAATGTCGCCGCTCAGCGACGTCGCCCGTAGCTCGAGCCTCGGGGCGCCGTCGCCCGGCGGCTCGCTGCCAACCTCCAGGTCCGACGTCGTCTCGCCGCTGCGCGAGTGGACGTCCAGCCAGAGCTTCGTCCCCGGCCTGACGGAGACACGGATATCGCCGGAGGCGGAGCGGAGGCTGACCTCGCCTTCGGCCAGCCCGTCGATGCGCTGGTCGCCCGACGCCGTATTGACCGCCACGGACGAATCTGCCCGGCGAACCACCACGTCCCCGGAGGCGCTGTTGACGCTGATCGGTCCGGGGGCGTGATCGACGAGCACGTCGCCGGACGCCGAGTTGATCTCCCCCCTCGTCCCGACGCCGCGGACGGCGACGTCGCCCGAAGCGGTCTCGACGCGCGTCTTCCCAGCGACGATTCCGACCCTGACGTCGCCGCTCACGGAGTGGACGGAGGCGTCACGCTCGATCTCGGCGAGGTGGACGTCTCCGGAGCGGGTTGAGACGGCGACGGAACCGAAGCGGCCGCGCGCCTCGATCTCGGTGGAACCACCCTCCGCGTCCACGCTCGTCCCGCGGGGGCAGCGCACGCGAGCGAGCACCTCGCCACGACGCAAGATCCCGAACTGGAAGTGCCGCAACCCGCTCGGCAGCCCGCGCGAGAGGCTGAGGCCGAGCGCGCGCCCGGCGTTGTCGAGGGCGACGATCACCTGCTGACCGCCGGTCGCGCGCTCTCGTAGCTCGATCCGAGCCGACTGGACGGCGGCGAGGCTGTCGTCGTCGTCGCCGAAGGGCGCAAGCTCGACGCGCGTCTCTGCCGTCTCGGCCGTCTCGAGCTCCACACGCCCGGCGGGGACTCGGAGCTCGATCTCGACGGGGCCGGGCGTCGCGAAGGTCTCGTGCCTCATCGCCGCCTCCTCGGGGCGCTGGCGCGGCGCCAGCGCTCCTCCGCGGCGATTCGGTCGGGGCGCGGGTGGCGCCAGTCGAGGTGGTGCTTCAGGTCGCGCCACGGCAAGTGGTGGAAGGCGAAGACCATCGTCTGCTCTCCTTTCAGGTCTCTGCGAAGCCCGTCAGTCGCCTGCCCGAGCGCGCCGCCGGGCCGTGGACGCTGCGCGCGAGCGCATGGATCAGCCACGTGTTCACCGAGACGCCCTCACGATCCGCCGCCGCCTCGATGCTCTTCTTCAGGCTGTCTGGCAGGCGGAGAGTGATCCGCGCCGTGAGCTCGTCTCCTGCGATCCGCGGCGACGACTCCTCCTCCGTGCGCACGAAGACGAGCTCCGGATCTTGGCCCACCAGACGAACCTCGATGCGGCCGTCCGGAATCTGGGCGTCGAGCTCGCGCGCGGCCTCGCCAAGCGCCTCGAGGAGCCGCATCGCGATCGATCCGCGCAGGGAGAGCGCGACTCGGCGAGCGGCCTCGACGCTCTCCTCGTCGCCGACGACGGCGACGGCGGCGAGGTCGGCGGCTAGCGCCTCGGCGATGCGCAACAGCTGCATCGTGACATCACGATGACATCAAAGATGGCAGCTGTCAAGTGTCTATTCGAGGTCGTGCGCCCGTCGGTAGATCTCCTTCAGCCTCTCGACGCGTTCGACGTACCGCCTCGTCTCGGCGAAGGCGATGCCGAGGCCCTCCCTTCGCCAGCGGTCGACGTTCCGCTGACCCGCGTTGTAGGCGGCGAGGGCGATGCGCTCGTCGCCGTACTTGTCGAGCAGATGGCGCAAGTACCACGAGCCGTAGCGGATATTGATCTCCGGCTCGAGCAGGTCGTCCACCTCGAAGCGTGAGCCTCCGGTGCGGAGCGCGATCCCGCGCGCCGTCCCCGGCATGAGCTGCATCAGCCCGATCGCTCCCGAAGAGGAGCGGACGGACGGCCGGAACTTGCTCTCCTGGTAAACCACGGCGGCGATCAGCGCGGGATCGAGGCGGTAGTTGCGCGCGTGTCCCCGGATGATCGCCTCGTACTCGAGCGGATACCGCACCCGCTCATACCAGGTTCTCGGGTCGAACCTCCCCTGCGCCAGAGCGATCACGATCACCGCGGTCAAGGCGAAGAGGGCAGCGGCTCCAAGCCGTCTCATCGCCGCGTCAGGCTCGCAACGACGCCGGACACGAAGGCATCGAGCTCGACGAGCGTCCCGTCGTTCACGTACGCGAAGTCGGCCCGCTTCACCTTCTCCTCGTCCGGGATCAGCCGCTGCGAGCGGTCGTCGACGGCGCTCCGCGCCCGCGCGGCCCGGATCTCCTCCGGAGCGGTGATCACGACGACCGCGTCGAACCGGCTCTCGCCTCCGACCTCGTACAACAGCGGCACCTCGGTCGCGGACAGGGCCGGTGGATTCGGCAGCCTCGCCAGCCCCTCACGCCATTCGAGGTACTCCCGGACCACGCGCGGGTGAACGAGCGCCTCGAGCCACGCGAGCGCTTCGCGGTCGGCGAAGACGATGTCGGCGATCGCCTTCCGGTCGAGCTGTCCCGCTTCGTCGAGGATCCGCTCACCGAAGCGATCGAGCAGCGCCCGGCGAATCGCGTCGTCCTCACGCAGCAGCCGGTGGACGATGTTGTCGCTGGAGACGGTCGCGGCGCCGTGGCGTGCGAACGCCGCCAGCGCGGCGCTCTTCCCCGCGCCGATGCCGCCCGTGATGGCGACGGCGATCGGGCGGCCGCTACGACTGCTCGTCGGAGTCGGGCTCGCCGAGATCGCCGGCGAAGCCC
>JALZFG010000172.1 GCA_030861645.1 Actinomycetota bacterium | reverse complement strand
CGCCGACGGCGATCTCCCCGGCGCGCACGATCTTGACGGCCCCAGGGGGTAGCTCGTCGATGGGCCCGACATCGAGCTCGGCCACTAACGACCACGTGCGTGCCCGTCGGCACGCGCGCGCCAGGCTGCAAGCCGGGCGCGCGAACGGCGCGCGGTTCCATCCGAGCGAACGTCGCGCGGCGGAGCGGTCACCGGAAGTCGATGTCGTCGGCGCCGCTCCACTCTTCGGGGAGCGGTGTGCCCTTGGCGCGATGGAGGGCGACCTTGAGCACGCCGAGGCCGAGGAGCGCGCACTTGAGCCGGATCGGCGTGAGCTGTATTCCGACCTCGTCGAGCAGTTCGTCACGCGGCATCGCGGCGACGTCACCTGTCGCGCGGCCCTTGACCATCTCCATCAGCATCGACGTCGCCGCCTGGCTGATCGCGCAGCCGCGGCCCTCGAACTTCACATCGCGGATCGTCTCTCCGTCGTCGTCGAACGCGAGCGAGATCGTCACCTCGTCCCCGCAGAGTGGGTTCATTCCCTCGGCGCGCGCGTCCGCATCCGGGAGCGCCCCGTGATGGCGCGGGTTCTTGTAGTGGTCGAGGATGACCTCGCGGTAGAGCTCGTCGAAGCCCGTCACTGCACTCCTCTCTCCCTTCGAGCCTAGCGAAGCCCCGCGCTCGCGGCGCGAGCCGTCAGGGCCGCTGCACCCGGCTAGCCGAAGAGCTTCCGAGCCCGGTCGACACCCTCGACGAGGCGGTCGATCTCCTCCCGGAGCGTGTAGAGGTAGAAGCTCGCGCGGTTCGTCGCCGCAACCCCGAGCCGATCCATCAGCGGCTGGCAGCAGTGGTGACCGGCGCGGATTGCCACCCCGTCCATGTCGAGCACCTGCGCGACGTCGTGGGGGTGGATGCCCTCGAGGTTGAAAGAGACGATCCCGGCGCGGCGGTCGGCCGGCGGGCCGTACAGCGTCAAGCCGGGGATCTCACCGAGCCGGCCCAAGGCGTACGCGGCGAGCTCGTGCTCGTGCTCCTCGATCGCCTCGAGCCCGACGCCGCCGACGTAATCGACGGCGGCGCCGAAGCCCACGGCCTCGGCAATCGGAGCCGTCCCCGCCTCGAACTTGTGCGGGATCTCTCCCCACGTCGTCTCCGCGAACGTGACGCGGCGGATCATGTGACCGCCGAGGTTGAACGGCTCCATCGCCTCGAGCAGCTCGCGCCGGCCCCAGAGCGCGCCGACGCTCGTCGGCCCGCACAGCTTGTGCGACGAGAAGGCGAGGAAGTCGCACGCGAGCGCCTGAACGTCGATCGCCCTGTGCGGCGCCGCCTGCGCGGCGTCGACGACCATGATGCCGCCCTGGGCGTGCGCCCATTCGGAGAGCCGCTCGACCGGATTGATCGTGCCGAGCGAGTTCGAGACGAGGTTGGTCGCGACCACCTTGACATTCCCCTCGAGCGCGATCGTGTCGAGCTCGGAAAGGTCGAGCTCGCCCGCGTCGGTCAGCGGAAGCATCCTGAGCGCCGCACCCGTCTTCCTCGCGATGTACTGCCAGGGGACGAAGTTCGAGTGGTGCTCGAGCTCAGTGACGACGACGAGGTCGCCGGGCCCGAGGTTGTTCAGCCCCCACGCGTAGGCGACGAGGTTGAGACTCTCCGTCGCGCCCCTCGTGAAGGCGAGCTCCCTCGAGGAGGGCGCGTTGACGAATGCGGCGACCTTGTCACGCGCACGCTCGTAGGCCTCGGTCGCGCGCTCGGACAGGTAGTAGACGCCGCGGTGGACGTTCCCGTACGACGTCTCGTAGAACGTCCGTACGGCATCGAGCACCTGGCGCGGCTTCTGCGCCGTGACGGCCGAGTCCAGGTAGGCGAGCGGCTTGCCGTTGACCGTCTGCTCGAAGATCGGGAAGTCGGCGCGAAGCGTGCGCGCATCGAGCTTCGCCTTCGGCGTGACCGCCACAGACCCATGGTACTCGCACGGACGCCCCCCTACGCGAGCTCGGCGGTCGCGGCGCGCGCGGCGCGCACCGCGAGGAGCGCAACCACCGCGAGGACCAGCGTCTGCACGCACGTGTACGCCGCGATCCAGGCTGGGCCAGGCGCTCCCGGCACGGCCTCCTGCCACTGATAGGCCAGGATCGCTCCGAGGACGAGCATCGCCGCGAGCGCGACCACGGAGACGACGGTGAGGGCGAGCGCGGGCGCGAGCGCGCGCCGCGAGAGCGCCGAGCGGAGGCGGTACCCACGCGCGAGGAGGAACGCGAGCACGCCCGCGAGAACGGCGACGAGGAAGAGCGCCGCGACGCCGTTCTGCTTCCAGTGGAGGTAGTGCGGCGGAGTGTCTCCCGGCCACGGCGCCGGGGGCAGCGTGTTCTCGGGGATGGGGTAGACGGCGAGGAACGCGAGCGCGAGCGCGATGGTGAGCAGCTGCGCCGCGCGCCGCCCGCTCGACTCGGCCTCGTCCGCTGCGAACCGGCGCGCGAGCTCCGCCGGCTGTCCGAAGCGTGCGACGGCGGCTTCCTCGCCGACATCGCGCGCGGCTTCGCGCAGGTGGTCCTCCGCCTCGGCGAGAATCCGTTGGCGCCGGCGGCCGCCGACCTGCAGCTCCCGCTCGAGCTCGCCCAGGTAGCGCTCGATCGCGCTCATCCGCCTCGCTCGAGCACGAGAGCGACGGCTCGCGCATACGCCTGCCAGTCGCGGCGCCGCCGCTCGAGGACGCCGCGACCCTTCCTCGTCAACCGGTACACGCGACGGCGCCTTCCGCCCGCGTCGACCCAGCCGCTCGTCACCAGGCCCGCGTCCTCGAGGCGATGGAGAACCGGATACACGCTGCCCTCAGCGAAGTCGAACGCCCCGTCGCTTCGGCTGCGAAGCTCCTCGATCAGGCCGTACCCGTGCGCGGGCCGCTCCGCCAACGCGGCGAGCAGCAGCAGCTCGAGCGAGCTTCGCGAAACGTCGGCGCCCATACCTAGACAGTCTAGGCATAGATCCTCAGGTTGTCAAGCGCTGGGGTGGTAGCGCGGAATCGGCCGAATGGTAACCTGCATAGGCGTTGCATATGCAGACGTATTCGGCGGGAGAGGCCGCTCGGCGGCTCGGCATCAGCCTCGACACGCTGCGGCGGTGGGACCGTGCGGGGCGGATCCGCACCGCCCGCGACGCGGCGAACCGGCGCGTCGTCCCGGCCAGCGAGATCGAGCGCCTCCGCGGCGGCGCCGAGCCCCACGAGCTGTCGGCGCGGAACCGGTTCCGAGGCGTCGTTCGGGACGTCAAGCGGGAGGGTCTGCTCGCGCAGGTCGAGCTCGAGGCCGGGCCGTTCCGCGTCGTTGCCGTGATCACGCGCGAGGCCGCGGACGAGCTCGACCTCCGCCCGGGCGAGCCGGCGACCGCAGTCGTCAAGGCGACGTCCGTGCTCGTCGAGCGGTGAGAGCGCTCGTCACCGCCGTTCTCGCAGTCGTCCTCGTCGCGGGCTGCGGCGGCCCCGAGGGTCACCTGACCGTGTACGCCGCCACCTCGCTCACCGAGGCGTTCGAGCGGCTCGCGCCCGACGCCCGGTTCAACTTCGCCGGCTCCGACGAGCTCGCGCGCCAGCTCGAAGAGGGTGCCAGAGCCGACGTCTACGCCTCCGCCGACCCTCGCTACGCCCTCCGGCTCTTCCGCGAACGCCTCGTCGAGCGACCCCGAGCTCTGGTCGCGAACCAGGTCGTCCTCGCCGTACCCACGTCGAATCCGGCGCGAATCGGCCGCATCCACGACCTCGCACGACCCGGTGTCAAGCTCGTGCTCGGAGCACCGGGCGTGCCCGTCGGCGACTACGCGCGGCGGGCCCTCGCGCGCCGAGCCGACGGCCCGTCGATCATCCGGCACGTCGTCAGCGAGGAGCAGGACGTCAAGGCAGTGCTCGCGAAGCTCGAGCTCGGCGAGGCGGATGCCGGCTTCGTCTATGCGAGCGACGTCGACGCGGCGAAGGGAAAGGTGCGCGCGCTCTACCCCGCCGTCGCCGATGCCGCCTACGCCATCGCGGTCGTCCGAAGCGGGGACGGCGACAGGGCGAGGGCGTTTCTCGATCGCGTCTTCAGCCGTGAGGGCCGGCGCGCACTCCTCCATGCCGGCTTCGTCGCCGTGCCGACGGCGGGCGAGCCGCTTCCGTGAACCGGCTATTTCCGCTCGCGCTCGCGCTCGCCGCAGCGGTCGTCTTCACCTTTCTCCTGCTCCCGCTCGCGGCGCTCTTTCTGCGCATTCCGCCGACGACGCTCGTCGCCCAGCTGGGCGAGGAGGCGGCTCGAGAGGCGCTCACCGTAAGCCTGAAGACGAGCGCGATCGCGCACGTGATCATCCTCGCCTTGGGGACGCCGGTCGCCTACCTGGTGGCGACTCGAGCCTTCCCCGGGCGGCGGCTGCTCATCGCCGCGGTCGAGCTTCCGCTCGTGCTGCCGCCCGCGGTCGCAGGTCTCGCGCTCCTCGCCGCGTTCGGGAGCCGCGGCCTTCTCGGCGGCTCGCTCGGGATGCTCGGGATCTCGCTCCCGTTCACGCAGGCAGCGGTCGTCGTCGCGATCGTCTTCGTGGCGAGTCCCTTCTACGTCCGGCAGGCGATCGCCGCGTTCGCGTCGGTCGATCCGGGACTCCTCGAAGCCGCACGCACGCTCGGCGCCCGGCCGGCAGGCGTGTTCGCGCGCGTGGCACTGCCGCTCGCCGTCGGCGGTCTCGGCGCAGGTTCGTCGCTCGCCTTCGCGCGGGGCCTCGGGGAGTTCGGCGCGACGATCATCTT
>JALZFG010000157.1 GCA_030861645.1 Actinomycetota bacterium | reverse complement strand
GCTCAGCCGATGGGCACCGTCTGTCACGTCCTGGCGGCGAGGGGGCCGCGGTCGCACCGCGGGCACGCGGCCGCCGCGAAGGGGAGGGTGCGTCACGTCCGGCCGAGGAGCGGCCGCTCACCCGCCCGCGCCCGACTCCGCCCCTGCTGACGAAGGACGAGTGTGCTGCCTGCGGCCGGTCAGGGCCGTGCGAGAGCCTCGATTTCCCTACGGCGAAGCACGCGCTCGCGCTCGGCGCCGGTTCCGACGAGCGAGACCTCGACGGCGAGGGATTCCTCGACGAACGCGATGAACCCGCGGGCTTCCCGCGGCAGGGCGGCGAATTCGGAGACGGCGTCGAGCTGCTTCCGCCAGCCGGGCAACGTCGCGTAGACAGGCCGGGCGTGATGGAAGTCGCTTTGGTGCGCCGGGAACTCGCTGACGAGCGTCCCATCGCGCAGCTGGTACTGCACGCAGAGGGGAAGCTCGTCGAACTCGGACAGGATGTCGAGCTTCGTCAAGGCGAGCGCCGTGATGCCGTTGACGCGCACCGCGTAGCGCAGCGCGACGAGGTCGAGCCAGCCGCAACGGCGCTCGCGGCCGGTGACGGTGCCGAACTCGCGCCCGAGCTCGCGCACGCGCGCCTGCTCGCGTCCCTCCATCTCGGTCGGGAACGGCCCCTCGCCGACCCGCGTCACATACGCCTTCGCGACGCCGAGAACGCTGTCGATGCGAGTTGGGCCGATGCCGACTCCGGTGGCCGCCGCCGAAGCGACCGGGTTCGACGATGTGACGAACGGGTACGTGCCGTGGTCGAGGTCCAGGAGCGTCCCCTGCGCGCCCTCGAGCAGCACCGCGCGGCCTTCGCGAAGCGCGCGGTCGACGAGGAGCGACGTGTCGTCGACGTAGGGGCGGAGCCGCTGCGCGTAGCGCTCGTAGCGCCCGGCAAGCTCCTCGAGCTCGATCGGCTCAGAGCCGTAAACGCGTTCGAGCCAGACGTTCTTCTCGGCGAGGGCGACCTGGATCTTCTGCCGCAGGATCTTCTGGTCGAGCAAGTCCTGGACGCGGATACCGAGGCGCGCGGCCTTGTCGGCGTAGCACGGTCCGATCCCCCGGCGGGTCGTCCCGATCTGCAGCTCGCCGAGGCGCCGCTCGCTCGCGCGGTCGAGCGCGACGTGCCACGGCATGATCAGGTGCGCGTTCCCCGAGAGCCGCACCGGCGCCGTCGAGATGCCGCGCGTCTCGAGGTCGTCGAGCTCCTCGACGAAGACGCCCGGATCGACGACGCAGCCCGCGCCGAGGAGGCACTGCTTCCCGGCGAGAATCCCCGACGGCATGTGCTTGAGCTTGAAGGTCTCGCCGTTCGTGACGATGGTATGCCCGGCATTCGGCCCACCCTGGTAGCGGCAAACGAGGTCCGACTCGTGCGCGAGCAGGTCGACGACCTTTCCCTTGCCCTCGTCGCCCCACTGCGCACCGACGATTACGGTGGCAGGCACGCTAGCCCCGGGAAAAGCTCGCGCGTGCTCGGGACGGGAACTGGCCCTTTGGCCGCGCGCTCGAGCCGTTCGCAACAGCGCGTTCTCCGCCGATGACGGAAACGTAGCGGAGGAGTGCCGCGAGAGACGCTCGCCGTGGTGATCCAACCGCTCCGCGAGCGGTGCCGGAGGGATTTGCGCTCGCCGCTCCCATCACACCGGCGCCAGGTCGGCGAACTTGGCGTAGCGCTTCAGGAACGAGAGCTTCTCCGTCCCGGTCGGTCCGTTCCGGTGCTTCGCGAGGATGATCTCCGCGATGCCCTGCTGATCTGACTCCTCGCCGCTGTAGTACTCGTCCCGGTAGATGAAGAAGACGAGATCGGAATCCTGCTCTAGGCTCCCGCTCTCTCGCAGGTCGGACAGAACCGGCCGCTTGTCGTGACGCTGCTCGACGGCGCGCGAGAGCTGCGACATCGCGAGGATCGGGACGTCGAGGTCGCGCGCGAGCACCTTGAGCGAGCGCGAGATCTGGGATACCTCCTGGACGCGATTCTCGACGGAGGCGCCCGAGGTCATGAGCTGGAGGTAGTCGACGATGATCAGGCCGAGGTTCGGCTCCCTCGACTTCAGCCGCCGGGCCTTCGAGCGAATCTCCATGAGCGTGATCGAGCCCGCGTCGTCGACGTAGATCGGCGCCTTCATCAGCTTGTCGCACGCGGCCGTCAGCCGCGGCCAGTCGTCCGGCGCCAGCTTGCCTGTGCGGAGGCGCTGCGACTCGACCTTGGCCTCGCTGCACATGAGCCGCTGCGTGACCTCGGCCTTCGACATCTCGAGCGTGAAGAGCGCAACGGGACGGCCGGCTCTGACGGCGAGGTTCGCCGCGATGCAGAGGCCGAAGGCCGACTTTCCCATGCTCGGCCGGGCCGCGGCGATCACGAGGTTGCCCGACTGAAAGCCGGACGTCAGCCGGTCGAGGTCACGAAACCCGCTCGGCGTGCCCGTGATCTCGACGCCCGCCTCGTACAACGCCGTGATGCGCTCGAAGCTCTCCTTGAGCAGCGTCTCGATGTGGTCGAACTCGGTCGAGACGCGCTGCTGCGCGAGCTCGAAGACGATCTGCTCGGCGCGGTCGACGAGATCGGCCGCGTCCCCAGGCCGCTCCCAGCCCAGGCGCGAGATCTCGGTGCCGGCGCCAATCAGGCCACGGAGCGTCGCCATCTCACGGACAATTCGCGCGTAGTGGGCGGCGTTGGCCGTGGCCGGGACGAGCGCCGCGAGCTCGTGGATCCGGACACGCCCCCCAACCGCTTCCAGCTCGCCGCGCTCCTCCAGCTCGTCGACGAGCGTGATCGCGTCGACGGGCTCGCCGCGCGCGTAGAGCGCGAGCGCCGCCCGATAGATCTTGGCGTGGCTCTCGCGGTAGAAGTCGCCGGCGTCGACGACCTCGCTGACGGCGCCGATCGCGCCCGGCGAGAGCATCATCGCGCCGAGCACGGACTCCTCGGCGTCGAGGTTCTGCGGCGGGACCGGCGCGGTCGCCTGCGGGAGCTGTGCGACCTGACTCACGGGGTTACCCAATCACCTCCTGCGCTCGCAGACGAGCCCTGTTAATACGTGTCTACAGAGGCCAGGAG
>JALZFG010000121.1 GCA_030861645.1 Actinomycetota bacterium | reverse complement strand
GAACCAACTCGCGCGCGCGCTGGCCGGCGACGCTCACGACGTCGAGGGAGAGGCGCGCGTAAACGGCCGCCGCGCCATCCCGCGCTCGCCGCGCCAGGCGCTCCGCAGCGGGCTCGCGCTCATCACTGAGAACCGCGCCGAGGAGGGGCTCTTCCCCGACATGTCGGTGCGCTCGAACATCAGCATCGCGGCGCTTGCACGCGTGGTACTGGCGCCGTTCCTGCGCGTCATCCTCGGCCCGCGGGAGCGGCGCGTGACCGCGGAGGCGGCGTCGCGGACGGGTATCTCGCCGCGCCTGCTCGCCCGGCGCGTCCGGGTGCTTTCTGGCGGGAACCAGCAGAAGTCGCTGCTCGCGCGCTGGCTCATGCGGCGGGCAGATGTCCTCGTGCTCATCGAGCCGACGCGCGGCGTCGACGTCGGGGCCAAGCTCGAGATCTACCGTCAGCTCGAGGAGCTGGCGCGGAATGGCGCGGGCGTCCTCGCCGTATCGACCGACATCCCGGAGGTGCTCGGTCTCTCGGACCGGATCGCAGTCATCTATGAAGGGCGCCTCACGGCCGTGCTTGCTGCGGCGAGCGCCAGCGAGCAGGAGCTGCTGCTCGCGATTCAGGGCAGCGCGCCAAGCGGCGGCAAACCGCTCGCGGGGGCGGTGCGATGACGACGGAAGCAGTCGGCGGTCGCACGGCGCTCGACCGCGTCGCGGCTCGAGACCGCGCGCGCTGGACAGCCGAGACGTTCGGCATCGTCGCGATCGCGGGCGCACTCGTGCTCGCGTTCAGCGCCACCTCGAGCGTATTTCTCGCCTCGGGAAACGTGCGCAACATCTTCGTCCAGATCTCCGTCGTCGGCGTCGCGGCGATCGGCGAGACGCTCGTCATGCTTGCGGGCGGGCTCGACCTCTCCGTCGGCTCGGTCGTCCTGCTCAGCGAGGTGCTCTGCGCTGACCTGACGGCGAGCCACCATCTGCCGCTCGGCATCGCGCTCCCGGCCGCCCTCGGCACGGCCGCGGCGATCGGCCTCCTCAACGGAATCCTGACGGCGGTGATTGGGATCGAGCCGATCCTGGCTACCCTCGGAACGCTGCTCGTCGCAGCCGGGCTCGCGAAGCTCGTGCTCGGCCTACGCTACCTGCAGGTCGACCATCCCGTCTTCTACGAGCTGGCGACCAACAACGTCCTCTTCAACTTGCCGATCATGGTCGCCGTCATGCTCGGCCTCTATATCGTCGTGGCACTCGCGATGCGCGCGACGCCCTTCGGGCGGATGGTCTACGCGGTCGGCGGCAACCGCCGCGCCGCGCGCGTCGCCGGCCTCCCGGTGATCGGTGTCACGATCGCCGTCTACACGCTCGCCGGCCTCTTCTCCGGCATCGCCGGGTTCCTGAACGTCGCCCAGATTGGGCTCGTCAGCCAGAACGACGCCGTGGGGATGGAGTTCCAGGCGATCATTGCGGCACTCGTGGGCGGCCTCAGCGTCACGGCGGGGGGCGTGGGGCGGGTCGAGCGCACGCTTCTCGGTGCGCTGATCGTCGGGATGATGACGAACTACCAGACGATCAAGGGCATCGAGCCGGCCTTCCAGCAGGCGTTCCTCGGCGGCCTCCTGCTGCTCGCCGTGCTCGCCGACCGGGTGCTTCGGGGGCGGCAGTGAGAGTGTCGCTCCGCCGGCGCGTCTTTGCGAAAAGCATGCTCGACACGTGGTTCCTGCTGATCATGACTACGGCCCTGCTCGTGATCTTCCGGTTCCTGCAGCCCGGCTGGCTGAACAGCCAGACGCTGCAGTCACTCGTCGCGCAGAACGCGCCCCTCGCCCTTGTGGCGGTGGCGATGACGTTCGCGATCGTCTCGCGCCACATCGATCTCTCGCCGGGCGGGATGGTCGCGCTGACCGGCGCGGTAATCGGGCTCGTCTACGGCTCGCACGGGCTCGCGCTCGGCCTGCTCGCCGGGCTTGCCGCCGCGCTCGGCGTTGGCCTCCTCAACGGCTTCCTCGTGGCCGCGATGGGCTTGAACGCGATCATGGTCACGCTCGCAGCGTTCATCTGGGCGCGCGGGCTGACGATCGGCGCAAACCAGGGCAACCCGATCGACGTCGGCGGCGGCCTGGCCGACGTGGTCAACGCGAGCTGGGGCGGCTTCACGCTGACGGCGCCCGTCGTGCTCGCGGCGTACATCTTCGGCTGGCTGCTGCTCTCGCGCACGAAAATGGGCCGCTACACCTACGCGATGGGTGGCGATATGACGGCCGCGCGCCGCGCCGGTATCAAAACGAGCTTCTACACGATCCTGATCTTCCTGCTGATGGGGGCGATGGTCGGCATCTCGGCGATCATCACAGTCGGGCAGCTCGGCTCCGCACAGGCTACGGCGGGTGTCGGCCTGGAGCTCGACGCGATCATCGCCGTCGTGATCGGAGGCACGCGGCTAACGGGCGGCGAGGGCAGCGTCGGGCGCACTGCGCTCGGCGTCGCCTTCCTCAGCATCCTGAATAGCGGCTTGCTCAACCTCGGCCTCACCGATGCCTACTTCCAGCTCTACCGCGGACTCGTCCTGCTCGCGGTGCTCTCGGTGCAGATCCTCGTGCGGCGGATGACGGACGAGGAGGAGCGGCGCCGCCAGGAGCGCGGCCCGCTCTCGGCGGCGGTGGCGTCGCCGTGAGGCTCCCCGGAGGCGAGGTAACGCGGCGCGAGCTGCTCCGGCGCGTCGGCAATCCGACGCAGGTCGGCGGCGTGGAGCTCGTGCGCCACGAGGAAGGCCACGCTCGCGGCGTGCGCTCGCTCATCTTCCGCACCGGCGCCGGGCTCTCGTTCGCCGTCGTCCCCGACCGCGGTCTCGACGTGGGCGCGGCCGACTTCGCGGAGACCGGCCTCTGCTGGCTGCCGCCGAAGGGCCTCGCCGGGCCGTGGTACTACGAGGGCGACCTCGACCCGACGGCGTGGCTGCGCGTCGGCCTCGGCGGTCTCTGCAACACGGCGGGCCTCGTCTCGATCGGCGTGCCGCAGGAGATCGACACGTCGTCGTTCGGGTTCACGCAGCGGCTGTCGGCGCGCTACGGGACGCACGACCGGATCTCAGTTACGCCCGCGAGCCACTTCTCCTATGACGAGCGGTGGGAGGACGACCGACTCGTGCTGAGCGCCGAGGGCGTCGTTCGCCAGGACATCGCCTACGGCGAAAACCTCTCGCTGCGCCGCCGCTACGAGACAGAGGTCGGCTCGAGCCGCGTCTCGATGCTGGACGTCGTGACGAACGAGGGCTGGTTCGAGACGCCGCACCAGATTCTCTACCACTTCAACCTGGGCTTCCCGCTTGTCGACGAGGGCGCCGAGATTTTGGCCGCGGTGGACGGAAAGCCGCGCTCGCTCGGCTACTCGGTCGGCGAGGACGACGGAAGCGATTCCTGGCGCAGCGTGACGGCGCCGCAGTCCGGCTTCACCTTCGGCGGTTACGAGGTCTCCCTCAAGGCGGATGCCGTAGGAAAGGTTGCGGTCGCGCTCGTCAACCGCGGCCTGCGCGGCGGCCTCGGCTTCTACCTCCGCTACGACGGCCGCCAGCTTCCGACCTACCTCGCCTGGCGGATGATGCGCGAGGGCCTGTACGCGATCGGGCTCGAGCCCGCGACGAACCCGTTCGGCAATCCCAGCGAGCTGATCGAGCAGGGCTACCCGCTCATGCTCGCCCCCGGGGAGAGGCGGACTTACGAGCTGGAGTGGGGGATCCTCGAGGGCGTCGAGGAGATCGACGCCTTCGCGGCCTCGTTGGAAGTGCTCCGGTGACGATCGCACGCTGCCAGGCCGCGCACTACTGCGTCCCGCGAGATGTGTGGGCGAGAGGCCGGCGTGTCGGCGCAAGCCGCTACGAGATCTCGCACCTCGAGCTCGTCACGGTGGACATCGAGACGGAGGACGGTGTGACGGGCTGGGGCTTCACGTACACAGTCGGCCACGGCGGCGCCGCGATCCTCGCGCTGCTCGAGACGGAGATCCTGCCGGAGCTCGCCGGGCGCGACCTGGGCGAGGTCGAGCCGCTCTGGCAGCGTCTGCACGACAAGCTGCACTTCGTCGGGTCATCGGGGATCACTGCCGTCGCAATCGCTGCCGCCGACGTCGCCCTCTGGGATGCCCGCGCGCGCGCCGCCGACGCCCCGCTCTACCGTTTCCTCGGCGCGCACCGCTCGGAGCTCCCCGCCTACGCGAGCGCCGTCAACCTCGCGCTCTCGATCGACGAGCTGGTGGAGCAGATGGCCGACTTCCGCACGCGCGGCTACACAGCGATGAAGATGAAGGTCGGCGGGTCGCTCCGCGACGACGTCGCGCGCGTCCGCGCCGTGCGCGGCGCGATCGGGGACGGCTGCGAGCTGATGCTCGACGCGAACATGGCCTGGGACGTCGCCGAGGCCGCCCGGCGGCTGCGCGCGCTCGAGCCCTTCGACCCCTTCTGGGTCGAGGAGCCGCTTCCGCCGCACGACATTCAGGGGCACGCCGCCCTGCAGCGAGCCACGGCGATCCCGCTCGCCGCCGGGGAGACCCTCTTCGCGCCCTGGGAGTTCTTGCCCTATCTCACCGCGGGCGCGATCCGCATCCCGCAGCCGGATGTCGTCCGTCTCGGCGTCAGCGGCTGGCTGCGGGTCGCGGCGCTCGCGCGCGACTTCGGCTTGCCGCTCGCTCCGCACTTCATCCCAGAGATCCACGTGCACCTCGCCTGCGCCGTCCCGCACGCGCTTACGCTCGAGCACCTCGCGCTCTTCGAGCCGCTGCTGGAGGAGCCGCTGGACGTCTGTGGCGGCGTCGCGCGCCCTCCCGAGAAGTCGGGGCACGGGATGACGTTCGCGGCCGAGGCGCTGGAACCGTATCGAATCGAAACGAAGGAGGCGGTGCTGGAATGACTCAGATCGAGGAGAAGCCGCGCGCGGCGCGTGAGACGCTGGCGGACGTCTTCGTCGTCGATGCGGACGTCCACATCCACGAGGACCCGGCGGGGCTCGCCGAATACGCCGATCCGCCGTGGGACGTCGGCCTGCGCGAGATCGCGAAAGTCGAGGAGCGCTACCTCGACCTGCCGGGAATGACGCCGCGGGCCGAGTTCCGCGTCCCGTTTCCCGGCGGGTCGAACCGACGCCAGATCGTGACTTCCGCCGTGGAGCTCCGCGCGAGCCTCGACGACTTGCGCGTGAACAAGGCCGTGCTCTTCCCCGACCACCTGCTCTACCTCGCGATGGTGCGTGACCCGGATTTCGCAGCGACGCTCGCGCGCTCCTACAACCAGTGGCTGCTCGAGCACTGGCTGTGGGAGGATCGGACGCTGCGAGGCGCACTTGTCGTCGCGCCGCAGGATCCCGAAGCGGGGGCCGCCGACATCAGCCGCCACGCGGGCCGCCGCGAGTTCGTGTGCGTCTACCTGCCAGCATCGGGCGTGCGCCCGCTCTACGGCCACCGCCAGTACGACGTTGTCTACGAGGCGGCGCTCGAGGCCGGCTTGCCGATCGCGCTGCACTCGGTCGAGGCCGTCTTCCCAGTCTTTCCGTTCGAGCTCAACGAGTTCCGGACGACGCTCGGCGCGCACGCGGTCGCACACCCGTTCTCGATGATCGCGAACATGGTGAGCATGCTCGAGACGGGCGTTCCCGCCCGCTATCCCGAGCTCAAGCTGGGGTTCATGGAGGCGGGTTGCGGCTGGATCCCGTTCATCGTGCATCGCCTGGACAAGGAGTACATCGAGCGCCGGCGCGAGGTGCCGTTCCTCCAGGAAAGGCCGAGTCACTACATCAAGCGTTGCTTCTTCGGCACGCAGCCGATCGAGGAGCCCGAGCGCCTCTCAGACATCGTCAAGCTCTATGAGCTCTTCGACGGCGAGAACCAGGCGCTGTTCGCCTCCGACTGGCCACACCACGATTTCGACCACCCCGAGTACTTCTTCGGCCTCCCGTTCAGCGCGGAGGCGAGGCGCAAGATCATGGGCGGCAACGCAGTGCGCTTCTTCGGGCCGGAGGTCGCACAGTGAGGGAGCACACGCTCTGCCGCCTTCACGAGCTGCCGGAGGGAACCCATCGCGTCTTCCGTGTCGGCAGGCGCGAGCTCGGCGTCTTCAACATCCGCGGCGAGCTGCATGCGCTGCCCAACCTCTGCCCCCACCAGCGCGGCCCGCTGTGCGAGGGCAGCGTCTCCGGTGCGCTCGACCGCGGCCCGCACACCGACTGGAAGCTCGCGTGGATCTGGGACGGTGAGGTCGTCACGTGTCCCTGGCACGCGCTCGAGTTCCACGTTCCTACGGGGCAATGCCTCGCGCTGCCCAACGTGCGGCTGCGCAAGTTCGAGGTGCGAACCCTCAATGGAGAGGTAACCGTCGTCCTGTGAGACGGGCGCCGCTGCTCGGAGAATCCGTCGTCGTGCTCACGGGCGCCACAGGCGGAATCGGGGGAGTGCTGGCGCGGACGCTCGCCGCCGAGGGCGCGCGGCTCGCGGTGACCGACCTCGGCGAAGAGCGCGTGCGCGAGCTCGCCTCGGTGCTTGGCGTGCTCGGCGAGGCGTGCGATGTCGCATCCTGGGACGGCTTTGGCGCCTTCCACGCGAGGGTGCAGGACGAGCTGGGGCCCGTGGACGGCGTCGTCAACTGTGCTGGACTGTGGGCGCCTTCGCCTTATGAGGAGGTCGACGAGCGCGCGTGGGCGGACACGCTGCGGGCGAACCTCGAGACGGCGTTCGTCGCCTGTCGCACCGTCCTACCTTCGATGGTCGAGCGCGGCTCCGGCTCAGTCGTCAACTTCGCCTCGACCGCCGGCGAGTACGGCTCGATCCGTCCGGCCGCCCACTACGCGGCGGCGAAGGGCGGCATAATCGCGCTGACGAAGTCGCTCGCGCGTGAGGTGTCGCCTGCGGGCGTGCGGGTGAATGCTGTCTCGCCTGGCCCAACCGATACGCCGGCGCTGCTTGCCGCGACGCCGGAGGAGCGAGCCGCCGCCGGCTCGCGCACGCTCTTCGGCCGGCTTGGGCGGCCGGACGAGATCGCCGGCGCGTGCGTCTTCCTGCTCTCTCCGCTCTCGAGCTTCGTGACAGGCACAGTGCTGCAGGTGAACGGTGGGGCGCTTCTGTGACCGGGACGGTCGCGGCGCGAGCGATGAGGCAGGCGCCGTTCGCGGAGGCGCTCGTCGCGCTCGGCGCGCGCCGCCCGGAAGTGGTCGTGCTCTCGGCCGACCTCGGCAAGTACACCGACGTGATGCCCTTCGCCGAGGCGTACCCGGAGCGGTTCTTCCAGGTGGGCATGGCGGAGGCGAACATGATGGGTGTTGCGGGGGGCCTCGCGAAGACGGGATTCCTGCCCTTCGCCGTGACGTACGGCGTCTTCGCCACGCGGCGCGCGTACGACCAGGTGGCGATGGCGCTCGCGACGGGGCCGAGCCGCGGCGTCGTCGTCGCGTTCCTGCCCGGGATCGCGACGCCGTTCCGGGCGACGCATCAGGCAATCGACGACCTCGCCATGATGCGCGCCCTGCCCGGCATGACCGTGATCGACCCGGCCGACGCAACCGAGCTCTCGGCGGCCATTAACGCGGCCGCCGAGCACGACGGCCCCGTCTACCTCCGGGGACTGCGTGGCTTGGTCGCCGAGCTCTTCGCGCGCGACGGCTTCCGCCTCCGCATCGGCGAGGCGCGCCGCGTCCGGGCTGGTCGCGACGTCGCGCTCATTGCCACGGGGCTCGGGACACAATGGGCGCTCGAGGCGATTGGGGTGCTCGAGGAGCGCGGCGTCTCCGCGTCCCTCCTGCACGTCCCGACGCTCAAGCCTCTGGACGGCGATGCCGTCGCCTCCTTTTGCAATGGCTTCCGGCAGGTGACGACCGTCGAGAACCACTCGGTCGTCGGCGGCCTCGCGAGCGCGATCGCCGAGGCGCTCGCCGCGCGCGGCGTTGGGACTCGGCTGCGCGCGCTGGGCGTTCCCGACCGCTGGGCGCCGGCCGGCTCACTCGACTACATCCGGTCACAGCTCGGGCTCGACGCAGCGGGCATCGCTGACGCGACGGTGGCTGCGTGACCGGGACGGCGGCCGCTCGCGTGGACGAGCTTTCGAGGCGAGCACACTCGATCCGCCGCACGGTCATCCGCATGTGCATCGGGCGGGGGCAGGGCTACGCCGGCCAGGGGCTTGCGCTCGCGGAGCTGATGGCATGTCTCTACTTCGACGAGCTTCGCCGCGACCTCGACCGCGTCGTGCTCTCGACTGGGCACAGCGCGATCGCCCTGTTCGCGGCGCTCGGCGAGCTCGGAGTCTACGAGCTGTCCGAGCTCGAGACGTACGGGATGGACGGCTCGCGCATCGAGGAGAGCCCGCTCGAGGGGACGCCGGGGTTCGAGATCACGGGCGGCTCGCTCGGGCAGGGGCTCTCGCAGGCGGTCGGCATGGCGCTCGGCGAGCGGCTTTCCGGCCGCGGCGGACGCGTTTATTGCCTGCTCTCCGACGGCGAACTCCAGGAAGGGCAGATCTGGGAGGCCGCCATGACGGCTGGCCACTACGGGGTCGACAACCTGGTGGCGCTCGTCGACAACAACCGCATGCAGGCGGACGGTGCGACCGAGGACGTGATGAATGTGGAGCCCGTGCCCGAGAAGCTCGACGCGTTCGGCTTTGCCGCGGAGCGGATCGACGCGAACGACGTCCAGCAGGTGCTGGCGGCGTTCGCGCGCGCACGGGCAACGAAAGGACGCCCGGCGGCGCTCGTCTGCGAGACACTTCCGGGCAAGGGCGTGCCGAGCTTCGAACGCTACGCGAAGGTGCACTACATTCGCGCCGAGCGGGAGGTCTGGCGGCGCGCGCTCGACGAACTGGGCTGACGGCGCGAGGCTCGCTGCGGGGCGTCCGCTGGGCTGCGACCCCGAGAGCGAAGATTCCTCAGCCGCCGCCTCGATCTTCCCATCCGCGTGGGAGCCCGGGTACCTCGACATTCATTGTCGGTCTCGTGCTGGATTCGCCGCCGCGAGACGTCTCCCGCTGAGAGGTGATCCTCGGCATGGCGCGTTCTGGCCCGATCTCTTTTCCGCGCAAGCGATGACTTTCGCCGCCGCCGGGCGGTATCAACGCTGACAACGCGACCATCGAGAAGGGAGACCTCTGTCAAAGCTGCCGCATCCGGAAGTCCGACGCGTGGCGATCCTGCGGGCCGACCACGATCCGGCCGCTCGCCTGGGACGTCGGCACGCTTGGCTCGAGCTGCGCTCCAACGAGACGTTCGCGGACGACCGCGGCGCCGAGCGCGACGGCGATCGCGCTGCCGAAGGCGGCCCGGCCGCTGTCGCCACCGCCGGCAATAGCTCACGATGATCGAGCCGCTCGGGCAGCAGGGGGAGAGAGCAGAGCAAGGGTGGTCGCCGGCATCACCATGTCGCTGGACGGCGACGTGACGACGGCCGCCGCGACCCGCCCGGGGCCGGCATTGGCGACGGCGGCGACCGCGCATCGCGGTCGAGAAACGAGCGTGACGGAGACCTACGGCGTCACGACGGGCGGAGCGGCTCTGTCGGCTCCTCCTCGAGCAGCCGCACCCGGTGCTCGAGCTGCGCCACCCGCAGCTCGAGCTCGGAGATCTGCTCGCCGGTCGCGAGGCCGAGCTCGCGGAACAGTCCCTGGAGGCCCGTGCCGGCGCGCGCTCCCACGCGAGACGCCTCGCCGCGCCAGCGAGCGCGCTGCTCCTCGATGGCG
>JALZFG010000112.1 GCA_030861645.1 Actinomycetota bacterium | reverse complement strand
GGAGACGCCGAGGACGGCGTTCGAAAAGCCCGCAACTGCCGGCGGAGGCGCGTCCCGCCGGACGGGGCCGCACTCGGGCGAGGTCGACGTCGCGCTCTCGCCGGCGCGGACGATCTCGCCGGCGACGAAGCGCAACATCGCCCGCCGCAGCGCTCCACGAGGACCGACCGCGACCTTCGTCGGGCGCCTGCTCCGGAAGTCGATGCGCTTGCTCCCGCTCGTTCGCGCCTCGAACGTGCAGTTGTCCTTGACGAGCTTGGTCTCCTCGAGCCAGACGGTGCGGAGCGTGCCCTCGACCGTGACGGCGAAGTGGAGCGGCTTTGGCGACGAACGGGAGCGGGTTGCGGCCGGAACGCCCGCCGCGAGGGCCGCGGCGAGGGCGACCGCGAGGACGACTGCGAGGAGCGCTGCCTTCACGGCGGGAGAGGGTAGCCGCCCGGAACGACGATGAGCTCCGTCGCCTCGGGCCTCGCGAAGAAGCGAAACGGAACGAACGTCGTCCCGAGACCCGGCGAGAGATGGAGGACGCCGGCGGGGAGCCGGTAGAGGCCCTCGGCATAGCGCGAGCGCAGGTGGGCAAACCGGATCTTGCCGCCGAGCCGCGGCAGGGTGATCTGTCCGGCGTGCATGTGCCCCGCGAGGACGAGGTGGAACGCTCCCGGCGGCAGCATCTCGACGATGCCCGGGAAGTGGCAGAGCAGGATGCGGAGGTCCGCGCCCGGGTCGGCGAGCCGTTCCGGCCGCGCTTCCCCACGCTGGTACGAGCGAGGGTCGACGCCCGCGATCTGGACGGGCCGGCCCCGGATCTCGACGACTCGCGCGCTATCGCTGAGGAGCTCGGCCGGGGCGAGCTCGGCGATCGGCGCCGGCTTCGCGAACGGATCGCGCGTCCTCCCGAAATCGTGGTTTCCGAGCACGCTGAAGCAGTTCGGCAGCCGCCGGACGAGCTCGCGCAGCCGCGCCTCGCCGCGGGGGCGCGCGAGCAGGTCGCCGCTGATCGTCACGAGGTCGGGCTGTCGCGCCTCCGCCCACGCGACGGCGCGCGCGACCGCGAGCGCGCCCCGACTCGGCACGCCGAGGTGGAAGTCGGACAGGTGGACGATGCGCAGGCCGGCGAGCTCGGGCGGCAGGCCGGGAACCGGGACGCGCCGCGTGCGCAGCCGGACCCATCCCGCCTCGAAGTGGCCCCACGCGAGCGCTCCGGCGGCGCACACGACGAGCGTTCGAGCGGGCGTGGTTAAAGGTTTCCGGCGCGGCCCGCCCCGTCGGGTCCCGCGCCGGAACCTGCCCCTCCACGGCACTAGACGACGCCGGCCTCGGAAACTTGCGCTCTGCCTAAAGCCGGGGAAGCCCTATGTCTCGAGCTTCTCGAGCACGGGGGCGACCGGCACGACGTGCCGCTTGAACTTGAGCTCGGCTTCCTCGAGCCCGGCGGCGACGCCGATCAGCTGCGACAGGTGGAGGATCGGCATCTGGAACCTCCGCCCCGTCGACTCCTCGAGCTTCGACTGCCAGGCGTCGAGCGAGAGGTGGCAGAGCGGACAGGGCGTCACCATCGCGTCCGCGCCCGCCTCCGTCGCCTGCTCGAGCGGCTGCAGCAGCTCGCCGAGCGCGACGTCTTCGCGCGCTTGGATGATCGGGAACCCGCAGCACTTGATCTTCGCGGGGTAATCGACGGGCTCCCCGCCGCACGCCTCGATGATCGCCTCGAGCGACCACGGCCGGTCGGGGTCCTCGAATCCCAGCAACTTCGACGGCCGCAGGATCTGACAGCCGTAGAAGGGCGCGACGCGCAGCCCCTTCAGCCCCTTGTGGGCGACCTCCCTGAGCCGCCGGTACCCCTCGCCCTCGGCGATCAGCCAGAGCAGGTGCTTCACCTCGACCTCGCCGCCGTACGGGGGCACGCCGACGGAGGCGAGGTTCTCGTTCACGCGCTCGCGCAACGCGTCGTCGTTCTTCAGCTGCCAGTTCGCCTGTCGCAGGTTGAGCGTGCAGACGTTGCAAATCGTCAGCAGCGTGTCCGCGCCGGTCGCCTCCGCGTACGCGAGGATGCGCGCGTTGAGGTGGAGGTAGTAGTCCGGCTCGGCCTCGTGGATGTCGCCCGCGCCGCAGCACGTGACGGATTCGAGCTCCTCGAGCTCGAGCCCCAGTTGGGGCGCGAGCGCCTCGGTCGAGGTCGCGAGCTCCTTCGCCGACAGCGAGGCGAGACACCCTCTGTAGTACGCAACGCGCTTCGGGCCAGGGTTTTCCATTAGTTTCTCCCGCGCGGCAAATGCGGCAGCATTGTCCGCGTTAGTGCCCGGCGGGCGGAGGCTCGACGCCCGGCGTGATCTCGGCCACGTCGCGGCGCGCCGACCCCTCGTCGCTCCGCTCGATTCGGGCGAGCGCGCGCTCACCCTGGACGTGGCCCAAGGCACCCTGGCGGTCCTGCGACCGGACGACCTTCCGCAGCGCCCGCGCCTCGTCCACGCGCTCGGCGACGTGCGGCGGGAACGGCAGAGGCACCTTGCCGTGTCTCGCGAGCTGCATCGCGAACTTCATCTGCTTGATCGACGAGGCGACGCCCTGGGTCTTCGGGACGAGCTCCATCTCGCGCAGCCACCCGGTCGTCTCGGCTGAGCGCACGAACCACTTCGCATGCTTCGCGCCCAGGTCGTCGTCGATTCCGTGCTTGATCGACTCCGCGCCGAGCTTCGCGATCGCGTCGCGTGGGTCGACGCCCTTGGGGCAGCGCTCGTTGCAGAAGTAGCAGCGGGTGCAGTCCCAGATCCCGTGCTCGGAGTTGTAGGCGTTCAGGCGCTCGACGTCCGCTCGGTCGCGCGGGTCGCCGACGAACCGCATCCCCTTCGCGAGCGCCGCCGGACCGAGAAAGTCCGGATCGGCCTCCATCGAGTTGCACTCGGAGACGCAGCAGCCGCACATGATGCAGAGCGCCTCCTTGTGAATCGGCGTCATGTCCTCCTGCGAGAGCATGTGCTCCTGGTCGGGGAGATCGGCGTAGCCCGTGTCGAGCCAGGGCTTCATCGCGCGGATCTTGTTCCAGAAGGGGCCCATGTCGACGACGAGGTCGCGGATGATCGGCAGGTTCCCCATCGCCGAGATGACCGGGACGTGGCCCCGTGCGACGATCGGCTGCATCCGCGTGCGGCACGCCAGGATCGCCGCGCCGTCCATTCGCATCCCGCACGAGCCGCAGATCATCATGCGGCAGCTCTTGCGGTAGGCGAGCGTCCCGTCGACCCGGTCCTTGATGATGTCGAGCACGTCGAGGAGCGTCGCCCAGTCGGGCGCGTCGACCTCGTACGTCTTGAGCTCGCGCTCTCCCGTCTGCGAGTCGTAGCGCCAGATCTTGAGCGCGACCGGCATCGTCGCGGGCTCGGTGTGCACTGCCGCCTCCGTCACCTGCGTCTCCTCTCGCTCGCGCACGAGGCAAACGCCGCGTGCGCTAGTAGGTCCTTTCAGTGGGTTGCCACTTCGTGATCCTGACCGGCTTCCAGCCGAGTCGGAGCTGCCCGTCGATCTCGCTCACGACGGTGTGCCTGAGGAAGTTGTGGTCGTCACGCTCGGGGTAGTCGTGCGGGCGGGCGTGCGCGCCCCGGCTCTCCTTTCGCGCCAGCCCGGCGATCACCATGCAGTCGGCGAGGTCGAGCAGGAAGCCGAGCTCGAGCGCCTGCGTCAGGTCGCTGTTGAACACCTCGCCCTTGTCCTCGACGAGGACGCGCTCGTAGCGCTCCCGCAAGCCGGCGACGATCTCGCCCTGGCGCCGCATCTCGTCCTCGCGCCGGAAGACGCCGAAGTTCGCGTGCATCGTCTGCGCGAGCTCGTCGCGAATCGCCCACGGGCGCTCGCCGTCCGTGCGGTCGAGCAGCTGCTTCAGCTCGCGCTCGGCGTCGGACTCGACGGCGGGCGGCACCTCGACCGTCGTGTGCGTGAGCGCCCACTCGGCCGCGTGCGCGCCGGCGCGCTTGCCGAATGTGATCGTCTCCATCAGGGCGTTGCCGCCGAGTCTGTTCGCGCCGTGGACGGAGACGCAGGCGCACTCGCCCGCCGCGTAGAGGCCCGCGAGCGCGGTCTGCCCCCAGACATCCGTCTCGACCCCGCCCATGTGGTAGTGCGCGCCCGGGCGGACGGGGATCGGGTCGCGGATCGGGTCGACGCCCGCGAAGACCAGCGAGAGCTCCCGCGTCCCGTGCAGGCGCTCGAGGATCCTCTCGGCGCCCAGATGGCGGAGGTCGAGCAGGACGTTCCCGTCGACGCCTCGACCCTGGTCGATCTCGGTCTGCTCCGCCCGCGAGATGACGTCGCGACTCGCGAGCTCCATCGCCTTCGGCGCATAGCGCTCGAGGAAGCGCTCGCCGTCGGCGTTGAGCAGGTACGCGCCCTCGCCGCGGGCGCCCTCGGTGATCAGGACGCCTGTCGGCGAGAGCGTCGTCGGATGGAACTGCATCATCTCCATGTCCTCGAGCGGGACGCCGACCCGCAGCGCCATGCTTATCCCGTCGCCTGTGCACGCGTAGGCGTTCGTGGTTCCGACGTAGAGCCGCCCCGCGCCGCCGGTGCACAGGATCGTCGTCTTCGCGCCGATGGCCTTGAGCCCGCCGTTCAGGAGATCCCACGCGATCACGCCCTGGCAGCGGTCGTCGTCGACGACGAGCTTCCACGCGAAGTACTCCTCGTAGACGGGGATGTCCCGCTTCATCAGCTGCTCGTAGAGCACCTGCACGAGCACGTGCCCGGTGATGTCCGCGGCGTACGCGGTGCGCGGCTCGCCCGCCGCGCCGAAGGGCCGCTGCGCGATGCGCCCGTCCTCGTGCCGGGAGAAGACGGCCCCCCAGCGCTCGAGCTGGTAGACGTCGTCCGGGGCCTCGTTGCAGAGGATCTCGATCGCGTCCTGGTCTCCGAGATAGTCCGAGCCCTTGACGGTGTCGAACGCGTGCTTCTCCGGGCTGTCGTCCGACGCGTTCCCGAGAGCGGCGTTGATGCCTCCCTCCGCCGCGCCCGAGTGGCTGCGAACCGGGTGAATCTTGGAGATGAGCGCGACATCCGCGCCCGCGTCGTGCGCCTCGATCGCGGCGCGCATGCCGGCGCAGCCGGCGCCCACGATGAGGACATCGTGCTTCGCGTCCACCTAAGCGGAAGCTACCCGAAACGACGTTCCTGACCGCTCGTTACGCCCGCCGCTTGCCGGCTCGGCGCTCCTCTTCGTCGCGAGCCTTCGCCTCGTGGTAGGCGATCCGCTCTTGGACCATCCGTTGTGTCTCGTCCCGGCAGCCTCCTCCTCAGGCGTCAGGTTCCGGAGTCTCTTCTTCCTCCCCACTCCCGTCCGAGCGGGAAGCCCGACAGCCGCGCCCGCATGCGAGCCCGCGAGCCGTTATCCTTCAGCCGTGGGCTCGTTGTGGTCGCTGTCGTCTCGAGGGTCGATGCTCTCGATCGCGAGCGACGGGTCGATTCTGTCCATCGGCTCCGTCGGCTCGATTCTCTCCGTTGGCTCGATCGGCTCCGCAGGCTCGCTGTTGTCCATCGGGTCGGCTGGATCGGCGGGGTCGGTGCTGTCGGCCGGCTCGCTGTTGTCGATGCTGTCCGCGGGCGCGAAGGAGGCGGTGCTCGGACGGCCCGCCACTTCGCGCCAGCTGCGCGTGAACGGCGGCGTCCTGCTCGCGCTCGGCGCCGTCCTGATCGCCCGCGGCCTGCGGC
>JALZFG010000108.1 GCA_030861645.1 Actinomycetota bacterium | reverse complement strand
GGCCATCGCCGCTCTCGCATCGTCCACGACCAGCTGCGGGACGCCGACCTCGAGCAGCCGCTCGACGACGAGCGCGACCGCGCCGCGCGCGAGCGCGTCGGAGGCGAATTCGTGGCCGTCGGCCTTCTCGCCCGGAACGCAGAAGAAGAGCGCGCCGGGAGCGACCGCGCGCGCGTCGTACGCGAGGTCTCGCACCTCGACGGAGGGCCGACCCACGACGTTCGTCGGAGCGAGCGCCTGAATCAGCCGCTCCAAGTTCATCCGCGTTCGAGTCTACTCGCCGCGACCTCCGGTCGCGGTCGTGGACGGCGCGACCCTCACGGCCGCCGCTCAGGAGGCACCTCCAGGTACTGGAGCGCGAAGGTCGCGATGTGCTGGAACACCGGCGCGGCGACGACGCCGCCGAAGTAGTCGCCCCGCGGCTCGTCGATCGCGACGAGGATGACAAGCCGGGGGGCGCTCGCCGGGACGAAGCCGACGAAGGACGCAACGTACTTGTCGCTCGAGTAACCGCCCTCCGGGTCGGGCTTCGCTGCCGTTCCCGTTTTGCCGGCGACGTCGTAGCCCGGGATCCGCGCGAGCTGTCCCGTTCCTTCGAGCACGGCCCCACGCAGCATGTTCGTGAGCCTCGCGGCGACGGTCGCGGCAAGGACTCGGCGACGGCGCGGCTTCGGAGGCGGGCGCCCCTCGATGCGCTCGACGAGATGGGGCCGAACCAGCACGCCGCGATTGGCGATCGCCGCGTAGGCGGCGGCCATCTGGATCGGGGTGACGGCGATTCCGTGACCGATCGGGACGTTCCCGATGGTCGACCCCGACCAGCGCTCGGGGGGAAGCACGATGCCGGCGCTCTCGGCCGGGAACTCGATTCCCGTCTTGCGGCCGAAGCCGAAACGCGCGATCCAGCGCGAGAGCCGCTCCTTGCCAAGCAGCTCGGCGAGCGTGATCGCCCCGACATTGGACGACCTCGCGAGGATCTGCGCGACCGTCATCGTCTCGACGCCTCGCGGCTCGGCGTCGTGGATCGTGCGGTCGGCGACGCGGATCGACGGCGCGAGCGTGAAGCGCGTGTTCACCCTCACGCGCTTCTCCGACAGCGCAGCCGCGACGGTCACCGCCTTGAACGTCGACCCGGGCTCGTAGGTCCCCTCGACGGCGCGGTTTCGCTGGAGTGGCGGCGCGACCTCCGGAAAGTCGTTCGCGTCGAAGGTCGGCGCCGACGCCATCGCGAGGACATCGCCGGAGCGCGGCTCGAGCACGATGGCCGTTGCACCCTTCGCCCGCCACTGCCGCACGGCCTGCCGCAGCCGCTCCTCGACGTTCGCCTGGAGCGTGTGGTCGAGCGTGAGGATGACGTCGCGCCCCGGGTGCTCGGACGTGGAGCTGACGACGTCGATGAGGCGCCCGAACGGATCCTTGACGATCGTCTGGTCGCCCGGGCGCCCGCCGAGGGGTTTGTCAAGCTCGAGCTCGAGCCCCGCGAGCCCGTGGTTATCGGTCCCGGCGTAGCCGAGCACCTGCGCGGCGAGCGACCCCTGGGGGTAGCTGCGTCGCTCCTCGGAATAGAAGCCGAGGCCGGCGAGCTTCCGCCGTGCGAGCCGGGCAGCTCGCTCGGGGTCGGCCTTGCGCTGGAGGTAGACGAATCCCCTCGAGCGATCCCGCAACTCGTCGTAGAGCGCGTTTGGGTCGACGCCGAGATCGCGAGCGGCTACGAGCGCCGTCGCGCGCAGGTCGCGCACCCGGCGCGGATCGGCGTACACCGTCGTCGCCGGCTCCCCGATCGCGAGCTGAACGCCCTTGCGGTCGTACAGCGTCCCGCGGGGAGCAGGCAAGGCGACGACCTCGCGGTGCTGGCTCGTCGCCATCGCCTTCAGCGACTGCGCGCGGACGCCCTGCAGCCAGCCCGCGCGCAGGAGCGTCACCGCGAAGGCGACGACGAAGAACGCGAGCACGAGGCGGAGGCGGCGGTTGGCGCGCCGGGCCTTCACCTCTCGGACGAGAGCGAGATGTAGACGGTGCTCCGAGCGGGGACGAGGCCGTTCAGGCGCGCGAACTGCTCGACTCTCCACGGCGTCGCGGCGGTCGAGAGCTGCGCGGCGAGGCGCGCGTTCTCGGCGCGCAGGCTCGCGCGCTGTCGTTCGACCTCGCTGAGGCGGACGTTGAGGCGAAGGACGCTGACGTTGATCGCGACGACTCCGGCGAGCAGGACGGCGACGACGGCGATCCAGGCGACGCCGCCCGTGACGCGAGCGC
>JALZFG010000107.1 GCA_030861645.1 Actinomycetota bacterium | reverse complement strand
GGGCGTCTCGCCTTCCTCGGCTGGAGCGCGGGAGCGCGGAGCGGCGCCATCTTTGCCGCCGTCGAGCCGCGCGTTCGGAGCTTTGTCCTGATCGGGGGCGGCGCAAGGCCACTCGCCGAGTACCTCGTCTACGTACCCCAAGACGTACGCTCGGAGGTGCGTCGCCTGCTTTCGCCCGTCGACCCGCTCCGGTGGATCCGGCGCGCGCGCCCGGGGACGCTGTTCTTCCAGAACGGGTTGGCCGACGAGATCGTGCCGCGGGAAGCGTTGACCGCCCTCATCGCCGCTGCTCCCTCGCCGCGGCGGGTTCACTGGTACGCCGCGGGCCATGTGCCGACGGCGCGAATGCGGGCGGACGCGATCGCCTGGCTTTCGCGGCGGCTTCGGTTAGCGTCCGCGCCCGGGAGCTGAAGGAGTGGACTTGGAGGGGATGGCTCGCCGTCGCCTTGACCGGCGTCTTCGCCGTGACGGGTTGCGGTGGGGACGGTGACGGCGAGGAGAACGCGGTCGAGATCCGCGGGGAGGAGTACGCCTTCGTGATGCCCGACAGAATCGAGGGGTTCGTCTCGATGGAGGTCTCGAATGCCGGCAGCGAGCTCCACGAGTATGCACTCGGACGGGTGAAGGGCAACGCCACGACGGCCCAGCTCAAGCGCGCGTTCAGCCGACGAGACGAGGATGCCGAGGAGCTGGTCGACGACGTCGGCGGCGTCCCCCTCCTTTCCCCTGGCGAGGAGGTGACGATCACGCGGAGGCTTCCGCCGGGGACATACGTCCTCCTCTGGTTCATCCCGGCGCCCGACGGAAAGCCACACATCGCTCACGGCATGATCCGGACGTTCGAGGTGGTCGGCGAGTCCGACGCGGAGGCGCCGGAGGCGGACGCGACGATCGCGGCAACGGAGGAGGGATTCGACGTGCCGGGGCTGGAGCCCGGTGAGCCCGCGACCTTCCTCGGCGCGATGCAGACGATCCCAGCCGGGGCTTCCGTCTACCTCACGGCGGACTTCGAGGGCGGAACGGAGTACACAATCGTCGACCCGGAGCGGGGAGCGCGCGTGGTCTTCACGCCGCAGTAGGCGCGCGCGAGCACGTGCGGGCCTCGGCGGCGAGGCTAGTGGCTGCAGCCCGAGCCGCAGGCGCCGCCGGCGTGCGGGTCGGCGGCGGACTCCTCGTCCACCTGGAAGGAGTGGCCGCAGCCGCAGGAGGAGACGACGTTCGGATTGTCGATCTTGAAGCCCGACTCCTGGAGCCCGTTCAGGTAGTCGATCTGCGAGCCCTGCAGGTATGGGGCGCTAAATGGGTCGACGACGACAGTGATCCCGTGCATCGAGACCTCGTAGTCGTCCTCCTGGGCGCTCTGGTCGAACCCGAGCGCGTACTCGAATCCCGAGCAACCGCCACCCTGAACGGCGACGCGCAGGACGCAGGAGTCGCCGTCCGGTTCCTCCGCGAGCAGTTCCTTGATCTTCGACGCGGCCGTCTCGGTGATCGAGATCGGGATCCCGTTGCGCTCGGCCGTCTCCACGGCGGCCAGTGTAGCACCGCCGCCTGCCGCTTCCGCAACAGCCCCGCGCCAGCGACTTTGTAACAGCCGCTGCGCTGATCGTTGAGCCATATCCCCGCGTGCTCGTGAGCACGCCCAGGCGTGCTAACTTCCCTCCCGAGGCCGTGTCCGGCGCGCTCGACAGGTGGTTGCCCTTCCTGATCTACGGAGGCTTTGCGCTTGCGATCCCGGCCTCGATGGTGGTGCTGTCGTTCGTCCTGGCGACGAGGCCGAAACGACGGACGCGAGCCCGCACGCTTCCCTTCGAGTCGGGCGTCTCCGAGGGGCCTCCCCGCCATCAGCGCTTCACGATCAGCTTCTACCTGACGGCGATGCTGTTCATCGTGTTCGACATCGAGATCGTCTTCCTCTACCCGCTCGCCGTCGTGCTCGATCAGCTCGGGTGGTTCGGCTTTGCGGAGCTCGCCTTCTTCATTGCGATCCTCGCGGTCGCGTACGTGTACGTCTGGCGAAAGGGGGCGCTCCGGTGGCAGTGAGGAGGAAGCGGCTCGCCGAGTACGGGCTCAACAGCGAGCGCGTCCTCTGGAAGGGCAAGGGCCCGGGCGCCTTCGAGCGCGAGCTCGGCGACCTCGAGAACCGCCTGATGCTGACCACCGTCGACAAGGCCGTCCGCTGGGCGCAGAAATACTCGATCTGGCCCGATACGTTCGGGCTCGCCTGCTGCGCGATCGAGATGATGTCGATCGTCTCCTCCCGCTATGACATCGCGCGGTTCGGCGCCGAGGCGTTTCGCTCCTCTCCGCGCCAGGCCGACCTGCTGATCGTCTCCGGACGCGTCGCGCACAAGATGGCGGCACCGCTGCGGCAGATCTACGACCAGATGCTCGAGCCGAAGTGGGTGATCGCGATGGGGGCGTGCGCGAGCTCCGGCGGCATGTTCAACAACTACACCGTGCTCCAGGGCGTCGACAAGATCGTCGCGGTCGACGTACACGTACCGGGCTGCCCGCCCCGGCCCGAGGCCCTCGTCGAGGGGATCATCCGCCTCCAGGAGAAGATTCAGGCGGGCGTGCCACCGGCGTACGAGATTCGCGGGGTCGCCTCCTAGTGACTTGGGAAGACGTCCCGGGCCTGGTGGACGTGAAGGAGGCCCACGGCGAGACGACGGTCGTCGTCGCGTCCGAGCGCCTCGTCGAAGCCGCCGCACACCTGCGCGACGAGAAGGGGTTCAACTTCCTCGCCGACATCGCAGCGGCGGACTACCTCGGCTGGGGAAGCCGCGGCGTCGCGGGCTACTGGGGACACGCCTCCGGCAGGGACGTGAACGCTCCCGGCTCGCAGGGCCTCGAGCGGCTGCCCGAGCCGAAGCCGAAGCGCTTCGCGATCTCCTACCACCTGCTCGCGCTCCGGCGCGGCGCTCCGCGGCTTCGCCTTCAGGTCTGGGTGGACGACCGCGAGCTCGTGCCGAGCGTCGTCGACGTCTGGCCCACCGCCGACTGGTTCGAGCGCGAGGCCTACGACATGATGGGCATTCCTTTCGAGGGCCACCCCAACCTGCGCCGGATCATCATGGAGGACGACTGGGAGGGCCACCCGCTGCGCAAGGACTACCCGATCGGCGGCGAGCCGGTTCGGTTCTCGGGCGAGGAATGACCGTCGCGCCCGAGAAGCCGCGCATTCATCCCGAGGTCCTCAGGGGGCCGACGATCTACGAGGGAACGAGGATTCCATCGCCGATTCCGACGGTGCTCCAGGTGCCCGACGAGCTGCGCGAGCGTGGCGACATCCTCCAGGTCAACTTCGGCCCGAACCACCCGTCGACGCACGGCGTCCTCCGCCTCGTCGCAGATCTCGACGGCGAACGGATCGTCGGCCTGCGCGCGGTGATCGGCTACCTGCACACCGGGTTCGAGAAGAACATGGAGCAGAAGACCTGGTGGAAGGCGATCACCTACTCGCCGCGCATCGACTATCTCGCCTTCCAGAACAACGAGCTCGTATTCGTCCTCGCGGTCGAGCAGCTCCTCGGGCTCGCGATCCCGCCGAAGGCAACGTGGATGCGAATGCTCCTCGCCGAGCTGAACCGGATCCACTCGCACCTCGTGTGGCTCGCGACGGCAGCGCTCGAGCTGGGTGCGATCTCGATGTTCTGGTACTGCTTCCGCGAGCGCGACCAGATTCTCGACCTCTTCGAGCTGGTGACCGGCTACCGGATGCACACGCGCTATTTCCAGACCGGGGGTCTCGCCGAGGACATTCCGGCCGGTTTCTTCCCGGAGTGCCGAAAGTTCGTCGAGCGGATGCCGCACGCCGTCGACGAGTACGAGGCGCTCGTCGACCGGAACAAGATCTGGCTCGAGCGGACGCAGGGCATGGGGCTCCTGTCCGCCGAGGACGCTGTCGCTCTCGGCCAGTCCGGACCGGTCCTGCGCGGCTCCGGAGTCGACTGGGATCTCCGGCGCGACGACCCGCACCTCGCGTACGACCAGGTCGACTTCAAGGTTCCGGTGTACGACCACGGCGACACGTACGACCGCTACCGCGTCCGGATGGAGGAGATGCGCGAGTCGACGCGGATCGTCGAGCAGTGCCTCGAGTGGCTCGACGCCATGGAGGGCGAGCCCTGGCTGGCCGACGACCGCAAGGTCGTGCTCCCGCCACGCGACGAGCTCCACACCTCCATGGAGTCGCTCATCCACCACTTCAAGATCGTCACGGAGGGGTACCGCGTGCCCGAGGGCGAGGTCTACGCGCGCGTCGAGTCGCCGCGCGGCGAGCTCGGCTGCTACGTCGTCTCCGACGGCGGCCCGAAGCCCTGGCGCGTCCACTTCCGCGCGCCGTCGTTCGTCGCGCTCGAGGCGACTGCGACGTGCATGCGCCATGCCCTCGTCGCCGACCTGATCGCGATCGTCGGTTCGCTCGACACGGTGATGGGCGAAGTGGATCGATGAAAACGCTCCCGCGTTTTCATCGAGGGGCTGCTTATCTCGTCGCGTCGCTTCGGAGGTCTCGGTGACTTCCCTCTTCGACGAGATTCAGGAGGCGCGAGCGCTGTATCCAGATCGGCGGTCGGCGATCCTCCCCGCGCTTCGCCTCGCGCAGGAGCGCTACGGGTGGCTGTCGCCTGAAGCGCTCCGCGAGGTCGGCGACGCGCTCGAGCTCACCCCGGCCTACTGCAAGGCGGTCGCCTCCTTCTACGACATGTTCCACCTCGCTCCCGTCGGCCGGCACTTGATCGAGGTTTGCACGAACGTCTCCTGCGCGCTTGTCGGCGCCCAACAGGTGCTCGACGCCTTCCAGGCCGAGCTCGGCGTGCGGCCGGGGGAGACGACGGAAGACGGCGAGGTGACGCTGCGCACCGTCGAGTGCGCGGGCGGCTGCGGGTGGGGCACGGTCGTCGCCGTCGACCACCGCTACCGCGAGCCTGTGCGCCCGGACGACGTGCCGCGAATCGTGGCGGAGGTGCGAGGTGCCGATTAGGGAGATCGTGCTCGCGGGCTCGGACGAGCGGCCGCTGACGAGACTCGACGACTACCGTGCGATCGGCGGGTACCAGGCGATCGCCAAGGCGCGCCTACTCGATCCCAGCGCGGTGATCGAGGAGGTCATGACCTCGGGCTTGCGCGGCCGCGGCGGCGCCTTCTTCGCCACCGGAAGGAAGGCGAGTTTCATTCCTGGCCGCGACCAGATCCGGAAGCCGCACTACGTCGTCGTCAACGCCGACGAGTCGGAGCCGGGGACGTTCAAAGACCGCGAGATCATGCAGCGCGTCCCCCACCGGCTGATCGAGGGATGCTTGATCGCGGCGTACGCGATCCAGTCGGAGAACGTCTTCATCTACATCCGCGGCGAGTACCTCACCGAGTTCGAGATCCTGCGCGCGGCCCTCGAGGAAGCACGCGACGCGGGCCTCCTCACCCCGGTGACCGTCGTCCTCCACCGCGGCGCCGGTGCATACATCTGCGGCGAGGAGTCCGGGCTGCTCGAGTCGCTCGAGGGGAAGCGCGGGCAGCCGCGGTCTCGACCGCCCTACCCCGCGGTCTCCGGCCTCTACGCGTCTCCGACGCTGATCAATAACGTGGAGACGATCACGACCCTGCCGCCGATTCTTGAGATGGGCGGAGCGGAGTACGCCAGCATCGGGACGAAGAGCTCGACGGGGACGCGCGTCTTCTCGCTCTCGGGCAATGTCGTGCGCGGAGGGAACTACGAGCTTCCGCACGGGACGACCTTCCGCGAGCTGATCTACGACCTCGGTGGCGGAGTTCCCGAAGGTCGGGCGCTCAAGGCGATCATCCCGGGGGGCTCGTCGTGTCCGATCCTCTCCGCGGACGAGGTCGACCTCCCGCTCGACTACGACGCCCTCGCGCAAGCGGGATCGATGCTCGGCTCCGGCGGCGTGATCGTGATCGACGACCGTTGCTGCATCGTCCAGCTCGGCCTCCGCGTCGCCCAGTTCTACATGCACGAGTCGTGCGGCAAGTGCACGCCGTGCCGGGAGGGCACGCGGTGGATGGTGCAGATCCTCCACAAGCTCGAGGAGGGGCGCTCGGACCAAGCGGAGCTCGATCTGCTGCTCGACGTCTGCGACCGCATCCTCGGCAAGTGCCTCTGCCCGCTCGGCGACGCCGCCGCCATGCCCGTCGCGAGCTACGTCGCCAAGTTCCGGGCGGAGTTCCAGCGCCACATCGACGAGCGCGGCTGCCCGTTCGGCGGCGAGTCGTCGCTCGAGCGCGTCTTCGCGCCGGTCGACCAGCACACGCACACGTCGGTGGCCGAGGTGCCCGCGTGACACGCGACACCGTGGCGGGGACTGTCCCCTCGGCGGTGCCCGGCGCC
>JALZFG010000097.1 GCA_030861645.1 Actinomycetota bacterium | reverse complement strand
CGCGCCGCCGTCGCCGCCGCTGACGGCGTCCGCGAGCATCGCCTCCAGCCGCTCGTCGTCGTGCATGGGGTCATGATGGAAGAGGATGAGCCGACCGGCCTCCGCGATCCGCGCGAAGGCAAGCGCGTCCGCGATGCTCGAGTGCCCCCAGGCGACCCGCGCCGCGTACTCCTCCTCCGTGTACTGGGCGTCGTGGAGGAGGACCTCGGTGCCGCGCGCGAGCGCGAACCCGGAGATCCAGTCGGTGGATCTCGCGTCGAGCGAGCCGCCGAGCGCAGGCTCGTGGTCCGGGATGTAGGTCAGTGAAGCGCCGTTCTCGCGGATTCGGTACCCGATCGTGGGGCCCATATGCACCACGTGCTCGGCGGTGACCCGGGCGCTTCCGAGCTGCCACTCGCCGTCAGGGACGTCGCAGAACGTGATTCCCGTGGCGAAATCCGACATCTGGAGCGGAAACAGCGGCGGCGACACGTACCGGGCGATGCGATCGCGGAGGCTGCGAGCGGCCGAGGGTGGGCCCCAGACGTAGACCTCGGTCTCAGGCGAGCGAAGCGGCGCGAAGAACGGTAGGCCCTCGAGGTGGTCGAGGTGAAGGTGCGTGAGCAGGACGTGTACGACCTTCGGCTCCGCGCGTGCGAGCTCGAGCCCGAGGCTCCTGATACCGGTCCCCGCGTCGAGAATCAGGACCGACCCGTCCGCGAGGCGTACCTCGACGCACGAGGTGTTGCCGCCGTAGCGGACGGTCTCGCGTCCTGGGGTCGGGAGCGACCCTCGGCAGCCCCAGATCCTCGCCTTCACTCCCGCCCCTAGCTCGCCGCGGGCGCGGGCTCCTCCCAGAAGATGAGGACGACGCCGCTAAGCTCGCCGACCCGCGCGAAGAGGGGAAACGCGTTCACGACGGCGACGCGGCGACGTCCGTTGAGGGCGACGAACCGAACCGTCGCCTGCGCGGGTCGGCGCTGAAAGAGCGCGATCGAAACCGGCAAGCGCTCGAGCGGGATCGCGTTCCCGTCGAGATCCTCGATCTGAAAGAGCGAGCCCCACTCGCTCGCCGGCATCTCGCCGGCCTCGGCGAAGCTCCGTCCGATCACCTCCTCGGCCGGCTCGTTGTAGAAGACCAGGTTGCCCTGCTCGTCGGCAACCAGCATCGGCGTCGCGAGCCGCGACGCGAACTCCCGCGCGAGGATGAGGACGAGGTGCTTCTGTCTCGCTTCGACCGCCACTGCGGCGCAAGCCTATGCGACGACAACGACAGTCGCAGGTGACACTTCCGGCGTGATTGTCGCGCTCGTCGAGGAGGTCGTCTCGCTCGGGACCCGCGAGGTCGCGCTCCTGCGGCCGCGCGAGTCCGACGCGCTGGTCGACGACGAAGCATTCGAGCACGAGGAGTTTCTCCCGTATTGGGCGGAGCTCTGGCCGAGCACGCTCGCGCTCGCCCGCGCCGTCGCCGCGCGGCCGCTCGACGGGGCGCGCGTCGTGGAGCTCGGCTCCGGCCTCGGAGCGCCGAGTATCGCCGCGGCGACCAACGGCGCCCTCGTGCTCGCAACGGACTGGTCCCCGGACGCCGTCTCACTCGCCGCGCGCAACGCGGCGCGCAACGGGGCGAGGATCGCGGCGGCCATCTGCTCGTGGACGTCGCCGAGCAGGCTCCTCGTCGAGGCGCCTTGGGACCTCGTGCTCGCCTCGGACGTGCTCTACGAGCGGCGCCACGTGGAACAGCTCCTCGCGCTGTTTCCGCGGCTGACCGGCGAGTACGGGGAGGTCCTCCTTGCGGACCCGGGCCGGCCGGCCGCGGGCGCGTTCCTGGAGCGCGCTCGAGACGAGTGGCGGATCGAGACCCAGCGGGACCCGCTCACGGGCCTTCCGGTCTACCGGCTCCGGAAAGCCCGTCGGCGGGAAGGGTCTGACTGAGCTCGAGGACGGGGCGGAACAGGTCGCCAAGACGGTCGAGCCGCTCGCGAACCTCGCGCGCGTCGAAGGTCAGGAGCTCCGCCCGCCTCGCCGCGAGTGCGCCTTCGACCTCCCCCCACGCGACCGGCGTGGAGACCGTCGGCCAGGCCGTCGCTCGTAGCGAGTACGGCGCGACAGTGGACCGGCTCGCGTCGTTCTGGAGCCAGTCGATGAGCACCTTCCCAGCGCGCAGCGTCCTCTGCATCCGGTCGACGACCTCCTCCGGCCGCTCCCGCGCCAGCCGGGCCGCGACCGCCCGGGCGAAGGCCTTCGTCTGCCCGTAGCTGTGCGGCGTGTTCAGCGGCGCGTAGACGTGCAGTCCGACCGAGCCGGACGTCTTCGCGAACGAGCGGAGGTGGAGCTCGTGGAGCAGGTCGCGGAGCCGAATCGCGACGCGACAGCAGTCGAGGATGTCGGCCGGCGGGCCGGGGTCGAGGTCGAAGACGAGCACGGTTGGCTCCTGAGGCCGGTCGGCGAGCGCGAGGAACGGGTGAAGCTCGATCGTCCCCACGCTCGCCGTCCACACGAGCGAGGGCATGTCGTCGACGAGGCAGTAGCGCAGGAGCGCGCCGCCGCGACCGCGCAGCGGCTTCGTCCGCATCCACGCCGGGCAGCCGCGGCACTGCGTCTGGTACCACCCCAGGCCGTCGACGCCGTCGGGGAAGCGGCGAAGCGTCACGGGCCGCTCGGCCAGGTGGGGTAGCAGCGCGGGCGCGACGTCACGATAGAAGGCGATCAGGTCGCCCTTCGTGAAGCTCGCCGCCGGCCAGAGCACCTTGTCGAGATTCTTGAGCCGGAGTTCCCGCCCTTCGAGCTCGAGCCCGCTCATCCAAGTGCGATGAGCTCGCCGACATCCGGGGCTGAGAGCTCGAGTTGGTCGAGCGTGCACGAGCGCGCGTCGCGGTCGGGCCGCCAGCGGCGGAAGCGCGCGGGGTGCCGAAAGCGGGGGCCGTCCAGCTGGTCGTAGGCGACCTCGCAGACCAGCTCCGGTGCGAGCGGTACCCAGTCGTGCTCCATCGTCGGCGCCCAGCGCGACGCCGAGCCCGGGAGGCGACCCACGGGACTCCCCGCGATCGCGAACCCCCGCTCCCACGGATGCCCGGCGAGCTCGACGGCGCGAGGTGCAAGCTCTTCCAGCAGCCGCGCCCGGCGCGACTCCGTGAACGACTGGACGACGCCCACGTGGCGGAGCTCGCCGGCGGCGTCGTAGAGGCCGAGGAGGAGCGAGCTTGGGAGCGGGCGGTCGCCCAGCCACCGGAAGCCGGCGACAACGCAGTCGGCCGTCCGTTCCTTCTTCACCTTCAGCATCGATCGCCGCCCGGACTCGTACGCGAGCTCGCGGTGCTTGGCGACCACGCCGTCGATGCCGCCGCCCTGCAAGCGCTCGAGCCACCGCGCCGCAACCGCGCGCTCTTCCGTGAGCGGCGTGACGTGAATCGGCGGCCTCGCAGCAGCGAGGAGCTCCCCGAGGCGCCGCCGGCGCTCCTCGAAGGGTCGGCACCGTAGATCCTCGTCGCCGACGGCAAGCAGGTCGAACGCGATCAGAATCGCGGGCGTCTCCCGGCGCAGCCGCTCCACACGCGAAGCCGCGGGATGGAGCCTCGCGAGCAGCGCCGCGAAGTCGAAGCCCGCCGATGTCGGGACGCTGATCTCGCCGTCGAGGACGAAGCGCTCAGCGGGGAGCGCCCGAAGCGCAGTCCGAAGCTCGGGGAAGTAGCGGGCGAGAGGGCGGTCGTGACGGCTCCGCAAGTCGATCTCCTCCCCGCAACGGAACGCGAGGCAGCGAAACCCGTCCCACTTCGGCTCGTAGAGGAAGTCCCCGGCGGGAAGGTCGTGTACGAGGCGCGCGAGCATCGGCGCGAGCGGCGGAACGACCGGAAGGTCCACGATTCCTTTGTAGCCAAGGTCGCGTCACCGCGGGCCGGCTTGACGAGGGCGACGAACGAGGCGGACGGGGCGTGGGGTCAGGCCGCCTCGGCGAGGTCGGCGAGTTCGTCGCTCGCCGCGAGCCGAGTAAGGGCGTCCCTCTCGATCTGCCGGACGCGCTCGCGTGTCAGCTCGAGGCGCCGCCCGATCTCCTCGAGCGAAACCGGTCCAGCCTCGCCGAGGCCGAAGCGAAGCTCGATCACCGCGCGCTCGCGGTCGGGGAGGGTGCGCAGCACCTTCCGGACGATCTCGCCCCTGAGCACCTCGTCGGTCTCGGCGTCGGGCGGCGCCGCCTGGCCGGCGAGCAACTCCCCGAGCCGGGCCCCGTCCTCGCCGTCGCCGATCGGGCGATCGAGGCTCGTAACGGCCCTGGGCGCCGCGAGCACTTCCTCGACCTGGCTCAGCGGCAGCTTCGCCGTGTCCGCGATCTCCTCCGGGGTCGGCTGCCGTTCGAGCTTCGCGGACAGCTCGCGCTCCGCGCGGGTCACCTTCTGCTCGCGCTCGAGGATGTGGACGGGAATGCGGATCTCGCGCGACTTGTTCGCGACCCCCCGCTGCACCGCCTGACGGATCCACCACGTCGCGTAGGTCGAGAACTTGAATCCCCTCCGCCAGTCGAACTTCTCCACCGCGCGGATGAGGCCCAGGACGCCCTCTTGGACGAGATCGCCCAGCGGGAGCCCATGCCCCTGATAGCGCTTCGCGATCGAAACGACGAGGCGGAGGTTGGAGTTGATCATTCGGTTCTTGGCCTCGACGTCCCCGCGCTCGATCCGCTTCGCCAGCTCCACCTCCTCCGCGGCCGAAAGCAGCGGATAGCGCGCGGCCGCGTTCAGGAATAGCTGCAGGGAGTCGGTCAAGAAGCCAGGTGCGGACTCGGCTGCTGACGCATCCGACGCCGTCTCGTCCTCGTCAACCTCTGGCCGCGGCTCCAGCGCCGGCTCGTCGGCATCAGTGGAGCGCGGATCGAGCGCCTCTGGCTCGATCGCCTGCGCGTCAGTGAGCGCGTGGATCTCCGAGTCCATGCCCGGCCCGCGCTCGTCCGCCCGATCGAGCAGCTCCTGAATCGTGATCTCGGTCGTGGTCATACCTTCTTTTCCTCAGTCCTTTCTCTTCGAAGAGGGCGCCGGTCTCTGCACGCCGGCGCACCAAGAGTCCGGGGGCCGCCGGGCCAACCGTCATCTCCGCCGTTCCCCTCCATATGATCGAACGACGCCGGGACGCATCGCATTCCCGAGCCCGTCGCGTCGCGGCCGACGAACGCTGCCGTCGAGCGACGCGCGCGGAAGCGACGCGACCCTCAAGGGGGCCAGACCCCCTTGAGCGTGGTGGAGGGTTGCGTCAGGCGCCCTACAGGCCGCGATTTCCCCAGGCGTCAAGCTGTCGTTTAGCGTGAGACGATCGGCCGGATGGAGCACCGGCTTGAGCCGGCTACGAAAAGCCGGCGAGCTCCTCGTAGCGAAAGCACGAGACGACGTGGTCGTTCGCGAGGCCAACGGCCTGCATGAATGCGTAGCACACCGTCGGTCCCACGAAGCGAAACCCGCGCTTCTTCAGCTCGTTGCTCATAGCCCTCGATTCAGGCGTCTGCGCGGGGATGTCGCGGACGGAACGCCAGCCGCCGACGATCGGCGAGCCGTCCACGAACCGCCAGAGATAGGAGTCGAGGCTTCCGAACTCGTCCTGCACGTCGAGGACGCGCCTGGCGTTGTGTACCGCCGATTCCACTTTGAGCCGGTTTCGGACGATCCCTGGGT
>JALZFG010000094.1 GCA_030861645.1 Actinomycetota bacterium | reverse complement strand
GGGAAGGGCGGGAGGTTCGCGTCGAAGCGGAGGACGTGAGCGGGCGGGAGGCCGTGTCGCTCCGCGACGTCGGCGACCGTCGCCGCCCAGACGTACGGCTCGAACCCGGCGCCCGTCTGCCTCGTGGGCGGGGGCATCGCTCAGCCTCCGAGGACGACGACGCTTCCCGGCACGGGCGCCCGGACGCCTAAACTCGCGCGACGGTGAAAGGGCGCTCCGCACGCGCCGTTCTCGTCCGCGAGCTCGAGGAGGCCGCCGGACCGGAGGCGGTTACGGCTGCGGCGGCCGAAGTCGCCGCCTACGCGGCGGACGAGAGCGGGGCGGAGCCGGCGCCGCCGGACGTCGTCGTACGGCCGGCAGAAGCGGGCGCCGTCGCACGGGTCCTGAGCGTGGCGCACCGGCTGCGTGTCCCGGTCGTGCCCGTCGGCGCGCGCACAGGTCTCGCTGGAGGTGCCGTCGCGCGCGGAGGCGGGATCGCCGTGAGCCTGGAACGGCTCGACCGGGTCGGCGCGGTCGACCGCGAGAACCTCTACGTGTCCGCCGGCGCCGGGGCCCGCACGGCAGACGTCCAGCGTGCGGCTCTGGCCGCGGGCCTCTTCTACCCACCCGACCCCGCCGCGCTCGACCGCTCGACAATCGGCGGAAACATCGCCACGAACGCGGGCGGGCCGCGCTGCTTCAAGTACGGCGTCACGGCCGAGTACGTGCTTGCGCTCGAGGCGGTGACGGCGGACGGCCGCGTGTTCCGGACAGGTGCCGCGACCCGGAAGAACGCGACGGGTCTCCGGCTCGCCCAGCTCCTCGTCGGCTCGGAAGGGACGCTCGCCGTCGTGACCGAGGCGACGTTGCGGCTCGTCGCGGCACCGAGAGCGCGCGTCGCCGCAACCGCGAGCTTCGACTCCCTCGCCGCCGCGGGGGAGGCCGTGGTCGCGATCGTCCGCTCCGGCGTCGTTCCATCCGCGCTCGAGTTGCTCGACGAGGCGTGCCTGCGGCTGGTGCGCGAGCAGCTCGAGGGTGTGCCGCTCGCGGAGGGCGCGGCGATGCTGGTCGTGGAGCTCGACGGGCCGGATGAGCAGGACGTGAAGGCCGACTTGGAGCGGGTGCATGCGCTGCTCGCCGGGGCGAGAAAGCTGGCGCTCGCCGAGCGCGAAGAGGATGTGGAGCGCCTGTGGGCGGCACGTCGGGCGGTGAGTCCCTCGATCGTTCGCGCAACGCGGAACTTCCTGTTCGAGGACGTCTGCGTGCCCGTCGGCGCGATCCCCGAAGCGCTGCGCAGGATCGGCGCGATCGCCGAGCGCCACAGGCTTCGAATCCCGGTGGTCTGCCATGCCGGAGACGGAAACCTCCACCCGAGCATCCTCTACGACGCCACCAGGGGAGGCGAGGCCGAGCGCGCGCGCGCCGCCGAGCGGGACATCCTGCGGGCCGCGCTCGAGCTCGGAGGGACGATCAGCGCCGAGCACGGGATCGGCCTGCTCAAGCTTCCCTTCGTGAGGGAGGAGCTCGATCCGGTTGCGCTCGCGCAGATGCAAGCGATCAAGCGCGCCCTCGACCCGCGCGGGATCCTGAATCCGGGCAAGCTGCTGCCGAGCTAGCACGCTTTCGGCAGGTCGTCACCCCTCCCGGCGCGCCCGCTCCGGCCTGCCGCTACCGCTGGCTCGCCGAGCGCATTCCTCGCCCTCGGCTGCTGCCTCGCTTGCTTCAGGAGCTCGATTGCACGTCGGGCTTCGGCGTCTCGAGCTGAGACAGCGCGCGGAAATCTGCGCGGTCCTTCGCCGCTTCTTCCAGATCATCGCGAGGCGACGACTTGGTACTCATGAGCGGCGCGAGGCCGACGACGCGCGAGCGCACCCCGAGCAGCGTGCGCACGTCACCCGCGAGGGCGTCGTCCGACCACGACGCCCGTCCGTGGCGCAGCGGGGTGAAGATCCGCCCGTCCGCGTCGCGAACGAGATACGTGAGCTCGAGCCGAACGCCATCGCGTTCGTAGCCGGTGCCCCCATCATCGTCGTGAGAGGGCGCGTGCCTCCAGGCGTCCGCCTCGAGCAGCTCGGCAATCCGCGGAAGATCCGCCAACCAGACGGCGATGTCGACATCGTCGTGCGCTCGAGTGACGGAGCCCGCGTGGAAGTCAACCGCCCAACCGCCGAACAACCAGTAGCGGAGGCCGGCGCGCTCGAACAGCGCGTCCACCCGAGCGAGTGCTCCCAGCTGTCGCGATCCCAGCGGGTCCATCAGCCTCGTTCGAATCGCCTCAAGGCGCCGCGGCACGGAGCGCGAGCAGCTCCCAGAGCACGTTCGCCGCCGCGAGCGCGGTCGGCTGCCCCGCGCCGTCGTAGGGCGGCGAGACCTCGACCACGTCGCAGCCCACCAGCCGAATGCCGCGGAGCGCGCGCAGGTACGCGACCGCCTCCGCCGTGCTGAACCCCGCGATCTCGGGCGTCCCGGTACCCGGCGCGAAGGCGGGATCGAGGAAGTCGACGTCGAAGGACAGGAAGACGGGCCGGTCGCGGACGCGCTCGAAGACGAGCCGCGCGAACTCCTCCGCCGACAGCGCCCGCAGGTCCTCGCTCGGGACGAGGCGGAAACCGAGCCGTCGCGACTCGTCGAGGTCGCCCGCGCCATAGAGCGATCCGCGGATGCCCGCTTGCACGGACGACTGCGGTTCGATCAGCCCCTCCTCGGCGGCGCGCTTGAACGTCGTCCCATGGAAGTAGCGCTGCCCGAAGTAGGCATCCCAGGTATCCGTGTGGGAGTCGAGCTGAACCAGCGCCAGCGACCCATGCGCGCGCGCGAGCGAGCGCAGCTCCGCGAGCGTGATCGAATGGTCTCCGCCCAGGACGAGCGGGAGAACCCCGCTCTCGACGATGGGGGCGAGCGCCTGCTCGACCTGGGCGAACGTCCGCTCGGTGTCGCCGGGCGATACGGGGAGATCGCCGTAGTCGACGATCGCCAGGGCGTCGATCAGGTCGATCCCGAACGCGGGGTGGAACGGTCGCAGCAGCGCGGAGGCCGAGCGAATCGCCTCCGGGCCGAAGCGCGGCCCGGCGCGGTAGCTCGTGCCGGTGTCGAACGGGATGCCGATCGCGGCGACGTCGATTCCGGCGAGCTCGAGCGTATGCGGCAGCCGCATGAACGTTCGGACGCCGGCGAATCGGGGGAGGACCTTGGCGTCGACCGGCCGCGGCCGCTCCAGGGACCCGTCCACAGCGCCGAACGATAATCCGTGCGTGGATGCGCTGACCGTGGCCGACTACGAGCGGCTCGCGGAGGAGAAGCTCGATCCGGCGGTCTTCGGCTACTTCGCCGGCGGCGCCGGGGAGGAGCGCACGCTGCGCGGGAACGCCGTCGCGTGGTCGCGCTGGACGCTCCGCCCGCGCGTGCTCCTGGAC
>JALZFG010000092.1 GCA_030861645.1 Actinomycetota bacterium | reverse complement strand
ACGCTTGTCCTCCTCGTCGTCGTTACCGCTCGTCTTGCCGAACGTCGGCGCTGCGGCGAATCTCGTCGGCGCGCCCAGCCCTCTCGGCGGCCGCGGCCTGTAGGCCGCGGAGGTCTAAGAGAATCATCCGCATCCCCCCTTCGACGGGTTTCCGGTCGGCTAAGACGGGACGTTCCCGCATTCGCCTTCCGCGCAAACGTCCGCAACTGATTTCGTCGTGTGCAGACAGCCGCCGGGCCGCAAAAGTTACGCCAGTCGCCGTCCCCTGTAACTCCTTCCGCCTCGCGGCTGTCACGAAGGAGCGAGCGTGATCAAATGGGTCGAAGCGAGACAGCGGGCGCTGGAAACGGGCGCCCTCGAGACGGGAATTGGCCACTAGAGTCCGCCGCCTGCAAGAAGCGGACGAGCTCCTCGTCGAGCGCACGCTCGCCGGTGATCTCGGCGCCTTCGAGACGCTCGTCCAGCGCTACCAGGGGCTTGTCCGCCGCCTTGTCGCGCGGGTCGTCGGTGAGGACGAGGCGGAGGACGTGACGCAGGACAGCCTGCTTCGCGCCTTCCACCGGCTCTCGCAGTTCCGCGGCGCGGCCTCGTTTCGCTCGTGGCTGCTCCGGATCGCGCACAACACGGCGGTGAACGCCGTCTCGCGCCGGCGGCCCGAGCCCGTCGAGGAGGCCGAGGTCGAGGCAGCGCACGCGGAGCGGCCCGCTTCCGGGTCGAGTCCGGCCGACCGGCTCGAGAGCCGCGAGAGGCGGGAGCGGCTCGAGTCGAAGCTGCGCACGCTCCGCCCCGCTCATCGCATCGTGCTCGTGCTGCGAGACCTGGAGGGGCTGAGCTACGAAGAGATCGCGGAGATCACGGGGACGCCCCTAGGGAGCGTCAAGGGCCGCCTGCATCGCGCGCGCGCCGAGCTGATCGACTTGCTGCGGAAGAACAGCTACGACTGGCAGCTGCCGGCATGACGGACCGGGATCCCGAACGGGAGCAGCTGACCGCGGCCGAGCGTGAGCTCCTGAGGCTGCTCGCGCTGCTGAAGGTGACGGCGGAAGCTCGGGACGAGCGGCTCCGCCACGACGTGATGCGTACGCTCCGGTGGCAGCGCCCGCTCCGCGGCGTGCTTAGGACCTTCGGCGACCTCACCGCGACGATCGTCGAAGGTCTGACCCTGATCTTCGGGCTGAACGGACGAAGGAGAGAGAGGTGAGCGAGATGGTCATCGGTGAAGCAATCCTCAACCGCGCCGAGGGGTCTCTCGGCGAGTCGCTTCCCAGGATCGGAGGGGCGATCGCGCTCCTCGTCGTCGGCCTTCTGCTCGCGTGGCTGCTGGGTCGCCTCGTCTACCGGGCGCTCCGCGCGCTGGACGCCGACGCTTTCGGAGACCGGTTCGGGATCCACGACGCCATCGCCCGCTTCGGCTTCGACCGCTCGCTCTCGCGCCTGCTCGGCCGCGCCGTCCGCATCGCGCTGAGCATCGTCGTGGTCGTTGCCGCGGTCTCGCTGCTCGGGCTCGGCGCGCTCGGAAGCTCGCTGAACGCGGCCGTGCTCTTCGTTCCCAAGCTGTTCGTCGCCCTTGTGCTCGTCGTCCTCGGTCTCGTCATCGGCGAGTTCGTGCGCGACCGCGTCGACCGCCTTGCCGATCAGATGGCCCTCGGCCTGCCGCTCGGGCGCCTTGCCCAGATCGTCGTCATCGCGCTGTTCCTGCTCACGGCGCTCGCCCAGCTCGAGATCTCGACGGCAATCTTGACCGCGATGATCGGGGTTCTCGTCCTTGCCGCCGCGCTGACGACGGCGCTCGCGTTCGGTCTCGGCAGCCGCGAAGTCGCGCGCGAGATCAGCGCGGGGCGCTACGTCGGAACCTCGTTCGAGATCGGGCAGGACATCAGCGTCGACGGGCTGCGCGGCGAGATCGTGCGGCTCGATCCGGCGGCGACGTTGCTGCGCACCGCTGCGGGCGAGACGGTGCGCGTGCCGAACCACCTCCTGCTCGAGTCGATCGTGACGCTGCACGAGGCGCAGGCCGAAGCGCCGTAGCGACGGCGTGTCGCCGCGACGCGGGGGCGCCCTGCGCACGTGCGTGTCCACGCGCGCGTCTCAGGCCCCGCTAGTGCTAGTACCAGCGCCCTCGCGCGAAGCCTCCGAACGCGATCAGCCCGATGAGCGCGATGATCAGCCCGAGCCACCAGCTCCAGATGAGAGCCCGCGATGATCCCACGATGATGAGGATCCCTCCGAGGCTGATTCCTCCGAGCGCGCCTGTACCTCCTCCCGCTCGCTTGCGGCGCACTCGCGCCCGCTCGGCTCCGGCGCAGCGTCGCGGGACGGGCCGCGGGCCGAGGCCCGTCATGCGGCCTCCACGTACGTCAGAGCGACGCGACCGCGGCTAGGCTCTCAGCCCGATGCAGGTCGTTCGCCGTACCAGCGAGCCGTGCGAAGGACGCTGATGCGCGCAGCGATCATCGAGCGCGTCGGCGAGCCGCCTGTCGTCGCGGACGCGCCGGAGCCGGTTCCCGAGGAAGGCGATGTGGTCGTGGAGGTTCTCGCGGCCTCGCTGAACCCCGTCGATCTCAGCGTCGCCGCCGGACGGTTCTACGCCGGCCATCCTCGTGTGCCCTACGTCCCCGGTCGCGAGGGAGTTGGCCGCGTCGTGAGCGGCACGGCTGTCGAGCCCGGGACGCTCGTTCGCTTCGAGGTCGAAGCGGGCTTCGGCCGCGGCGGGAGCCTCGCCGAGCGGGCCGCCGCCCCGGACGAAGATGTCGTCGAGCTTCCGCCCGAGACCGATCCGGCGCTCGCGGCGGCGCTCGGCATCGCGGGTCTCGCGGGCTGGCTTCCGCTCACCGACCGCGCTCGGCTGCGGGAGGGCGAGCGCGTCCTCGTGCTGGGCGCAAGCGGCGCCGTCGGTCAGGTTGCGGTTCAGGCGGCACGGATCCTCGGGGCCGGCACGGTCGTCGCCG
>JALZFG010000085.1 GCA_030861645.1 Actinomycetota bacterium | reverse complement strand
GGCGCCGGGGAGGGCGGCTGCGAGGATCAGGCCGACTGCATGAACGGACCGATACAAGGCCTCGATCCGCGCCAAGGGCGAGGTCGTCTGCAGCACGAGCGAGTTCAGCGCGACGTGCTCGGCTAGGAATTCAGGCGGACAGACCAAGGCGACGCCCTTGGCCCGGGGCCGCTCTTTCGCCCCAGCGACTTTCTGCGCAACGTTCTGCTCGTCGGCGTCACCGACGAGCACGAAGATGCCGTTGAAGGCGGTCACGATGATCTGCCCGTCGATGAGGGCGTCGACCGCCTCGGCACGATGGGCCCCATCCCGCAATCGCAAGATCCGACAGCGTGCCGCGGTGATAGCTCACCTCCGTGTGGGTCGAATGCCGCGTCCTAAGCCGACGGCGGCGTTCAACAGCAGATCCTGCCATGGCCGTATCCGCGTGCGCACGCGAACGACAAGGTCGGCCACGACGAGCGGTAGCAAGTCGGACCGCTCCCGCGCATGCACGGGACGTACGGCTGTCTCTCGCGAGCTCTTTCGTGCGTGGGCAACAGCGCGAGGGCGCGAGAGTCACCGGTGGACGCCGTAACGAAGGCTGCCCGTGCCGCTTGCACGCCTCGCGGCCACGGTGAGGCAGGACGTTCGGCAGCGGGAATACGAGCCCTCGCGGTTCGTTACCGACCACCATGACCGCCGGAGCTCGCCAGCGCTGGCTCGCGCTTCTCGTCGTCTGCCTCGGCGACCTGATGATCGTCCTCGACGCGACGATCGTCAACGTCGCTCTGCCCTCGATCCGCGAGGATCTCGGCTTCTCCGAGGCGTCGCTTGCCTGGGTCGTGAACGCCTATCTGCTCACGTTCGGGGGTTTTCTGTTACTCGGCGGCCGGGCGGGCGATCTCCTTGGCCGCCGGCGCGTCTTCCTGCTCGGGATCACGCTCTTCACGCTGGCCTCGCTTGCCTGCGGGATCGCGACGTCCCAGGCGTTTCTCGTGGCAGCCCGAGCGGTGCAGGGGCTCGGCGGGGCGGTCGTCGCGGCCGTCGCGCTGTCGCTGATCATGACGCTCTTCACCGAGCCGGGCGACCGCGCGAAGGCGATGGGCGTCTTCGGCTTCGTCGCTGCCGGCGGCGGGACGATCGGCGTGGTCGCGGGCGGCGTCCTCACGGACGCCCTCGACTGGCACTGGATCTTCCTCGTCAACCTGCCGATCGGAGCGCTCGTCTACGTCCTCTGTCTGCGGCTCCTCCCGCGCGATCTGGACGTTCGTGCCCGGGGTCGCGTCGACCTCGCGGGCGCAGTAGCGGTCACTGCTGCCCTGATGCTCGCCGTGTACGCGATCGTGAACGCGAACGACGCGGGCTGGACGTCTCGGCGAACGATCGGCCTGCTCGCAGCGGCGGTGGCGCTGCTCGCCGCCTTCCTAGGGCTCGAGGCGCGGGTCCGCTCGCCGCTCGTCCCGCTCGGACTCTTCAGGCTGCGCAATGTCGCGACCGCGAACGTCCTCTCGGTCCTGATCGCGAGCTCGATGTTCGGCTGGTTCTTCCTGTCGGCGCTGTACCTGCAGCGAGTCCTCGGCTACAGCCCGCTGGAGGTCGGCCTCGCGTACCTCCCCGCGACTCTCGTCATCGGCGCGTTCTCGCTCGGACTCTCGGCCAAGGTCGTGATGCGGTTCGGGATCACGATCCCGCTCGCGGCCGGGTTCGCCCTCTTCACGGCCGGACTTCTGCTGTTCGCACGGGCGCCGGTCGACGGCAACCTCGTTACCGACGTCCTCCCCGGAATGATCCTGCTCGGTTTGGGCGGCGGAATGTCGTTCAACCCGCTCCTCCTCGCCGCCATGAGCGACGTCGACACGAGCGAGTCCGGCCTCGCGTCCGGAGTCGTGAACACGACGCAGATGATGGGTGGTGCGCTCGGGCTCGCCGTGCTCGCGAGCCTGGCCGCCTCGCGCACGGATAGCCTGCTCTCATCCGGCGACGGCGCGACCGCCGCGCTGAACGGCGGCTACCACGCGGCATTTCTCGTTGGAGCCGCCTTCGCCGCCCTTGGAGCGCTCATCGCCTCGCTGCTCGTGCGGCCGGCGATGCCGGCTGCAGGCGAGCACGCCGGAACACCGGAGGCGGAAGAGGAGGTGACGTCCGCGGCCGCCTAGTCTCGGTCCGCGGCGGCGTCGCTAGGGACTCTATCCCTGCGCACTGTTATCGCGTCCTCCCGCCGCCGCGGCGGCGTCGTTCCCCGGGTGATGACGCGCGGGCACACTCGCGGCGTTCCCGCCCTGTCGCCGGGCGTACGTCCCGCTCCCCGCGTGCGATTACCTCGCGATTGCGGCGGGAGTCGCACCGGCTTTCGCCGCGAGTTACGCCGGAAGCACCACCGAACCGTCTTCGGAGAGCGTCCAGCGCGGGTTGTGGGCGACCTCCCAGGGATGGCCGTCGGGATCGACGAACACGGCGGAGTACCCGCCCCAGAACGTCTCGGCGCCTTCGCGCGCGATCCGCGCCCCGCCGCGGCGCGCCTCCTCGATCACGGCGTCGACCTCGGCGGGCGAGCGGACGTTGTGCGCCAGCGTCACGCCGCCCCAGCCGCCGCTGTCCTCGACCGCGGAGTCCTCCGCGAGCTTCTGTCGGCTCCACAGCGCCACGATCGTCCCTCCCGCCTGGAAGAAGACGATGTCGTCACCCGGCTCGGCGCGCGTTACCCATCCGAGCGCCTCGTAGAACGCGCGAGCGCGCGGCACGTCGGAGACGCCGAGCGTGACGAGGCTGACGCGTTGCTCCATTGGGCACATCGTCCCAGAAGACCGAGCTCGCGCTCCGGACGAGGACGAGCGGGAGCGAATTCGCACGCGGAGCGAGGGAGCGCTAGCGAGTAGGGGCGGGTGACGAGGCTTCGAGGTCGGCGATGACGCCGAAGTGGTCGCTGGCCCAGACGCCGTCTACCGGCTCGGCGAACGCGAGCGCGCAGGCCGAGATCGCGAGCGTCGGGCCGTGCTCGTCGCAGCGGACGAAGATGTAGTCGATGCGGCGGCTGCGCTCTTGCCGCACGTCGCTCTCCTCCATCACCAACGGGTTGCGCAGGGTGAAGGTGTGGCCCGGCTCTTCGGCGTGAATGCTCTCCCAGGCATCGCGGTAGCAGACGCTCATGCCGCCGAGGGACTGCAGGCCGCGCAGAAACCGGATGCTCGAGGCGTCTGGCACCGCGTCGAGGTCACCGGCCAAGACGACGTGCATCGGCCGCCGGCGGACGAACTTCTCGACGAAGCGCGCCGCGGCAACGGTCTGCAGCTCGCGCTCCAGCTCGAGCTCGGGCTTCCACGACGGCAGGTGATTGACGAACAGCAGCGGGCCGATCGGGTCCGGCCCTTCGACCTCGACGACGACCGTCGTCGCCGGAAAGTCGGCCGTCCGCGGCGTTAGCTGTTGGTCGAGCTCCCGCACGTCTCGAACCGGCCAGCGGGTCGCGATCGCCACGCGGGTCCCGTCGCCGCGCAGACCTGTCGTCTGGTGCACGACCCGGTACTCGGCGCCGATCACTTCCGCCGCCGTATCCTGCTCGTCGGTCTTGATCGCCTCCTGAAAGCCGACGACGTCGGGTCGAAGCTCCCGCAGGCCGTCGCGTAGCACCGCGCGACGCTCGGCCCACGCCCCGGCCGTTCCCCAGAGGTTGAGCGTGAGCACGCGCAGGCGATTTGAGCTGACACCCGGCGCGGCATCGGGAGCTGCCACGTCGCCATGATGCTCGTTGGGAGCGGTAGCTCCGAGTCGAGTTCGCGGGCGCGCTCTACCACCTGCTGGTCGAGACGCCGCGGCCGAAGCTCGCCCGCGGCATGCGCCAGCTGAACGGCCGCTACCCGCTCCGCTTCAATCGCGCCGGTCGAGCGGCGGCCCACGTGTTCGGCGGCCGCCACCGCTCGCTCCTGATCGAGAAGGAGTCGCACCTGCTCGAGCTCAGCCGCCACATCGTCCTCAACCCGGTTCGGGGCGGGGAGCTGCCGCCCGCCGGAAGCGTGGGCCGTGGAGCAGCTATCGCGCGCGCGTCGGGCTGTGCCAGCGCTAGCGCCCTTCGTCCGCCAGGGCCTGGGCGAGAGACCCTGGGAAGGGCTGATCGGCGGGATCGACCTCGCGCGCGATCTCGACCGCTCGTTGTTCGCTCCCCGCACGGCGGTGCAGGAACCGCTGCTCGCCGC
>JALZFG010000068.1 GCA_030861645.1 Actinomycetota bacterium | reverse complement strand
GGAACGCCCACTTCCGCCGGTCCATCGCCTTCAGGTACACGCTCGCGTCCGCGGGCGGGACGTCGAGCTCCAGGATCAGCTCGTCGCGTGCGAGCGTCGTCACGTCGCGGTCGTCGTCCGTCGGCAGCCGGTAGAGCTCGCGCAACGCGAGCGTGCGCCGGTCGGTCCGCACGCTCGCGCCGAGCGCGAGCAGAGCGGCGGCCGGGTCAGATGGATGCGCCGACGCGCAGCGCTCGTTCCCGAAGATGGCGTGCTCGCGGTGGACGCCCTCGCGCGCGAAGCAGCGCTCGCCGCCGTGGAGCCAGCAGGGGTACTTCAGCCGCCAGTACCAGCACCGGGTGGCCTGGAGGAGATTCCCGCCGATCGTCCCCATCGCGCGGAGTTGCGGAGACGCGGCGAGCCGGCAGGCGTCACGCAGCGCGGCGGGGATCTCGGGATCGACCTCGAGCTCCGCGAGCGTCGTGCCGGCCCCGACCCGACTCCCTTCCACGCCGCGGGGAACGACGTCGCGCAGGTCGACGAGCGTATCGGCCGAGAGGATTCCGTCCTGCAGGAGCGGGACGAGCTCGGTTCCGCCGGCGACCGCGACGCCGCCATCGCTCAGGACCGCGCTGGCCTGCTCGGGGGTATCAGGCCGCCGGAACTCCAACCCGCTCGGGCTCCCGCTGCCGCGCCTCCGCCTCCCGCAGCGCGCGCAACATCTCCTCCCTCGTGATCGGCAGCGAGCGGACGTCCGCGCCGGTCGCGTCTCGGATCGCGTTCGCAATCGCCGCGGCGGTCGGAATGATCGGCGGCTCGCCAAGCCCCTTCGAGCCGAGGTTCGTCAGGTGCTCGTCGGGCCGGTCGATCAGCTCGGTGACGATCTCGGGCACGTCCGCGATCGTCGGCAGCTTGTACGCGTCGAGCGTCTGCGTCAGCACGTGCCCGCTCCGCGGGTCGACGAGCCGTTCCTCGGAGAGCGTGTGCCCGATCGCCTGGACGATCCCGCCCTCGATCTGACTCGAAGCGCCGAGGGGATTGATCACCCGCCCGACGTCGTGAATCGCCGCGATCCGCTCCACGCGCACCTCGCCCGTCTCGACGTCGACAGCGACCTCTGCGACCTGGACGCCGAACGTGAGCACGCGCATCCCGGTCGGGTTCGGCCCCCTGTTGCCGCGCCCGAGAATCTGGCCCTCGTCGAGGAGTCCCGTGATCTCCTCGATCGGCCACGACCCCCCATCGGAGGAGACGATCTGCCCGCTCCGCAGCGACAGGACGCGCTCTTCGAGGTGAAAGCGCTGTGCCGCAAGCTCGAGGATCTGGTGAGCGGCGTCCGCGGCCGCCGCCCGCACCGCGGGGCCCATGCTCGGCAGCGTCGACGAGCCGGCCGAGATCGAGGCGTACGGCCCGCGTGAGGAGTCGCCGAGCGAGACCGAGATCCGTTCGAGCGGCAGCCCGAGCTCCTCAGCGGCGATCTGCGCCATCGCCGTCCGGGTTCCGGTGCCGATGTCCTGCATCGCCGTCACGACCGTCGCTCGGCCGTCGCCGCCGACGCGCACCCACGCGTATGACGGCGGGCCGCCGCCGCCGTACCAGATCTGGCTCGCGATTCCGACTCCGCGCTTCCACGGCCCGTCGACGCGCGCGCGCACGTCGTGCCGCCGCGCCCAGTCCTTCTCGGCGCGCCGGTAGCACTCCCGGAGGTTCTTCGACGAGAACGGGCGCCCGTCGACGAGATCGGCGTCCGCATGGTTGCGGCGCCGCAGCTCGAGCGGGTCCAGGTCGAGCTTCGCGGCCAGCTCGTCGAGGAGGCATTCGAGCCCGAACGTCCCCTCCACGAACCCAGGGGCGCGGAACGCCCGCATCGGCGGGGTGTTGAGCTTCGCGCTGTACTGGACGGTGCGGACGTTCTCGCAGGCGTAGAGCATCTGCATCGGCCCGTCCGTCGGCGCGGGCCAGCCGTCCCATCCGGTGGCGTTGACGAACTCGCCGCCGAGGGCGGTGAGCGTTCCGTCGGCGTGCGCGCCGGCGACGAGCCGCTGGATCGTGGCGTTGCGGTTGCCCGCGTCGAGATTCTCCTCGCGACGCGTGAGCGCGCAACGCACGGGCCGCCCGGTGCGCCTCGCGAGTTCGGCGGCGATGAACGCGACGTGGCCAGGCTCGTTCTTCGACCCGAAACCGCCTCCCATGTACTCGCAAACGACACGCACCTTGTCCTCCGGGAGCCCGAGCTCCTTCGCGAGCTCCGCGCGGACGCCCCAGATCCACTGCGTCGAGGTGTAGACGACGAGCGTGTCGCCCTCCCAGTCGCAGATTGCCTGGTGGGGCTCGAGCGAGTTGTGGAGCAGCGTCTGGGTGCGATACTCGGCTTCGACGACGGCGTCCGCCTCGGCCAGCCCTCGGTCGAGGTCACCGCGCTCGTAGCGCTTCGGCTCGGAGTGGAGCGAGCCGCGGCGTACCGCCTCGTCCGGGTCGATCAGGGCCTCCTGCACCTCCCACCCCGCCTCGATCAGCTCGAGCGCCCGCTTCGCGTCGTCGTAGGAGTCGGCGGCGACGGCAGCAATCGGCGCGCCGACGTAGCCGGTCTCGCGCGTGAGCACGTCGAGATCGTCCGGGCCAACCACTCCGCGCACGCCGGGCGCCGCGCGCGCGGCCTCGAGGTCGAGCCGCGTCAAGCGCGCGTGCGCGTGCGGGCTGCGGAAAACCGCCGCGTGGAGCATCCCGGGCAGACGGATGTCGGCCGTGTAGCGCGCCTCGCCACGCGCGCGCTGGAGCCCATCGACC
>JALZFG010000065.1 GCA_030861645.1 Actinomycetota bacterium | reverse complement strand
CGTGACGCCTACGTCATCGCTGATCTTCCGGACAACGAGAGTGCTACGGCCTTCTCACTCGCCGTCAACGCGTCTGGAGCACTGACAGCACGGACGCACGTGCTTCTCACGGCCGAAGAAGTCGACGCGGCCGGGAAGCGCTCGGTCGGGTACCGACCTCCGACCACCGACGAGCCGCTCCACCTCCCCGGGCCCGCCCCGACGAGACCGTGACCGGATGCCGCGGCGGACGCCGCCGCTCTCGGAGACGACGCTGAGGAACACGACTCCGACCGCGAACGGGCCTGACGCGCTCTTCACGGGCGACGTCCACGTCGACCTGTTCTCCGGCCCAGCAACATCGATCTGCGGCAGCGATCTGTGGCCGTACAAGGAGATGGAGCCGGTCGAGAGCGCCCGCGCGTTAATCACGACGCGATTGGCGTCGGCGGGGCCGTCGGCGACGAGGTCCGCGCCGTGAAGGTCGGCGACGCGGTCGTCATGCCGTTCGCCCACTCCCACGGCCGCTTCGGTCGCGCCGTCGGGCTCGACGAGGTGCCGGACGGCTACCGCGCGATGATCGATCGTGATGCGATCAACGGGTGGTGAAGCCTTGATGGCGGGCTGGACGAAGGACGAGCTCGAGAAAATCGCGGCCGCAGAAGAGCTGGAGATCGCGCCGAGAAGACGCGACGGGACGCTGCGACGACCGACGACGATCTGGGTCGTCCGCGTCGGCGACGAGCTCTACGTCCGCTCCTGGCGCGGCCCGACCGGGAGCTGGTTCCGCGCAGCGCAGCACACGCACGAGGGTCGCATCAGCGCTGGCGGCGTCGAAAAGGATGTCCGTTTCGTTGAGGCCGGCGATGACGTCAATGACGCCGTCGACGGCGCCTACCGGAGCAAGTACAGCCGCTATGCCGCCAGCTACGTCGAGCCGATGGTCCGCCCGCAAGCGCGCGCGACGACGCTCAGGCTCGTTCCGCGGGCGGAGGAAGCCGCTTGAGCGCGAGAACGGTCGCGGTCCGCGCGAGGGCTCTGAGCCTTTCGACGTGGGTCCCTTTCGTCGCCGCGTCCGTGTCGCTGACGGCGGTGTTCGCGGCCTCGGCCGCGCCGATCCCGTTGTACGAGCTCTACCGCCGCAGCGAGGGGCTGTCGAAAGCCGACCTCTCGTTCACGGCCGTCGGCTACTTCGTCGCGGCGATCACCGGGCTGCTTGTCCTCGGTCGGCTTTCCGACTACCTCGGGCGACGCCGGGTCTCGCTTGCGGCACTCGCGGTAACCGCCGCAGGCTGTCTCGTTCTCGTCGACGTCCACAGCGCCGCGCCGCTGATCGGCGGCCGGATCCTTCAAGGCATCGGCGCCGCGCTCGCCTCGAGTGCGATCGCCGCCTACATCGTCGACACCGCGCCGGCAGCGCGCCGCTGGGTCGCGGCTGCGGTCACGACCGGCGCCCCGATGGTCGGCCTGACAATCGGCGCGCTCGGCTCCGGTGCGCTCGTCCAGTACGCGCCGCACCCGCGCTCGCTCGTCTACCTGCTCGCCGTCGCCCTCCTTGCCGCCTGCAGCGGGCTCGTCGGGGCAAACCCCGAGACAGCCGAGCGCACACCGGGCGCGGCAGCGTCGTTGCGGCCGCAAATTCGCGTCCCAGCCGCAGCTCGGCGGCTGCTTCCGGTCGCGAGCGCGATCTTCGTCGCGACCTGGGCGCTCGGCGGCTTCTACCAAGCGTTCGGCCCGACGGTCGCGGCCACGCAACTCGGCACCCGCAACACGCTCGTGGCCGCGGTGATCTTCGCTTCGCTGATGGCGCCGAGCGCGATCGGCGCTCCGCTTTCTGGCCGCCTCACACCCGCAGGAGCCCAGCGTGCCGGCATGGTGGTGTTCGCCCTCGCGCTCGCGGTCATCCTCGCGTCGCTTCGGCTCGAAGCCGTGGTGCCGTTCGTGCTCGCTAGCGCCGCCGCCGGCTCGGCGCAGGGCGCGACTTTCGCCGGCAGCCTCCGCGCGCTCCTCGCGGAGGCGACACCCGCCGAACGAGCCGGACTGCTAGCCGTGGTTTACGCGATCTCTTACAGCGGCGCCGCCGTCCCCAGCCTCATCGCCGGACAACTCGCACGCACGCTCAGCCTCTTCGAGATCGCGCTCGGCTACGGCGCACTCGCAGCGCTCGCCTGCCTCATCACGCTCGCCGCGGCGCGCAACCCTCTGCGCTCTGCAACCGCCGCGTAGCCAGCATAGACAACAAAGGATGGCGCCCTTATCGAGCCCGGTGGTCGTACCGATCACAAGCGGTCGCAAATCGGAATCGCCGGATCGACCCGGGCAAGGTGTTCGACCTCGAGCGCCCGCTCGAGGAGGCCGCCGACGGCTACGACGCGATGGATCAGCGGCGGGCGATCAAGGTGCTGCTGCGCCCATACCGGGACAGATAGCCGCGACGAACGAGTAAGGAGAACTCGATGGAGTACAAGCAACTCGGCCGCTCAGGACTGAAGGTCAGCCGTCTCG
>JALZFG010000060.1 GCA_030861645.1 Actinomycetota bacterium | reverse complement strand
CTGCTGACGAACGTCACCGGCACCGAGAACGTGCTGGAGTACTCCAGCCGATTCGGGCGACGCGTGCTCGTCGCCTCGTCGTCGGAGGTCTACGGCGACCACCCCGAGGAGCAGCTGCTGCGGGAGGACGCACGCCGCATCTACGGGCCGACCACCGCCCGGAGATGGGCGTATGCGGACTCGAAGGAGATGGACGAGTTCTTCGCGCTCGCCCGCCACGAGGAGCGCGGGCTCGACTGCGTCATCGCCCGCCTCTTCAACACCGTCGGACCGCGCCAGAGCGGCCAGTATGGGATGGTGATCCCCCGCTTCGTCCAGGCGGCGCTCGCGGGCCGTCCGCTCGAGGTCCATGGCGACGGGACGCAGACCCGCTGCTTCTGCCACGTCACCGACTCGGTGCGCGCGCTGAAGGGTTTGATGGACGGTTGCGCGACCTCGGGTGAGATCTTCAACGTCGGCTCGCAGCAGCGGATCCGGATCCACGACCTCGCCGAGCTCGTGCGCGAGAAGACGGCCAGCTCGTCCGAGATCGTGTTCGTGCCGTACGAGCAGGTCTATCCGCACGGAAGCATGGAGGAGATGTTCCACCGCATCCCGTCGATCGAGAAGATCCGTGCCGCGATCGGGTGGGAGCCGGAGCGCGACCTCGAGGCGATCCTCGACGACGTGGTCTCGCACCTGCGCTCGACGCCGCTCGAGCCGGTCGAGCCGACCCGGCGAGGCGTGGGGGGTCAGACCCCCTTGAGGGTGGTTGAGGGTTAGGCTCGCTACCCTGGACGCATGCGTTTCCTGCTCGGTCCCCCAGCCACCCTCGTAACTCCCGACGAGGCTCTGCCCGGGCGCGACGAGCGCATGGCCGTTCCCGCCCGCCATGAGGTGCTCGGGACGCCGCTCGAGCCGCCGTTCCCCGAGGGGCTCGAGCGCGCGATCGTCGGGATGGGCTGCTTCTGGGGAGCGGAGCGGGTGTTCTGGCAGCCGCCGGGCGTCTATACGACGGCGGTCGGCTACGCCGGCGGGTTCACCCGGAATCCGACGTACGAGGAGGTCTGCACCGGCCGCACCGGTCACGCGGAGGTGGTGCTCGCCGTGTTCGACCCGGCGCGGACGAGCTTTGACGAGATGCTGCGGCTCTTCTGGGAGAACCACGACCCCACGCAGGGGATGCGCCAGGGCAACGACGTCGGGACGCAGTATCGCTCGCTCCTCCTCTGGACGACGGAGGCGCAGCGCGAGGCCGCCGAGAGCTCGCGCCGGACGTACCAGCGCGTCCTCAGCGAGGCGGGCTACGGGGAGATCACGACGGAGATCGCGCCTGCGGGGCCGTTCTACTACGCCGAGCCCTACCACCAGCAGTACCTCGCAAGAACCCGAACGGCTACTGCGGCCTCGGCGGCACGGGCGTGACCTGTCCGGTCGGCGTCCGCGCCTGAGAGCTCTCGACCCTTCGCCTCGGCGGGCCGCCCGCGCGTCGTTACTCGCGCTCGCGCAGGGCCGGGAAGAGGATCACATCGCGGATCGCGTCGCGGCCCGTCAGCACCATCGCGAGTCGATCGATGCCGAGGCCGAGGCCGCCGGTCGGCGGCATCGCGTACCGAAGCGCCTCGACGTAGTCGGGGTCCCCTGGCTCCGCGCGCTCGTCGCCCGCCGCGCACTCCTCGGCCTGCATCGCGAAACGCCGCTCCTGCTCGTCCGGGTCGTTCAGCTCTGTAAACGCGTTGCCGAGCTCCATCCCGCCGACGAAGTACTCGAAGCGCTCGACGAGCGACGGGTCGTACCCGGTCACGCGCGCGAACGGCGACAGCTCGACCGGGTAGTCGCGGAGGATCGTCGGCTCGACGAGCGACGGCTCGACGAACGAGGAGAGGGCGTGGTCGACGAGCTGGGCCCAGGTGCGATCGCGTGAGGTGTCGACGCCCCGCTCCGTGAGCCACGCCCGCAGCTCCTCCGGGTCGCGGGTCCACAGCTCCAGCTCCTCGAGGGCGTCGACGAGCTTCGACCGCTTCCAGGGCGGAGCGAGATCGACCTCGTGTCCCCTGAACGTGACCTTCGTCGTACCGAGCGCCGCGACGGCGACGGTCGCGATCAACTCCTCGATGCGAGTCATCGTGTCCTCGTAGTCCGCGTACGCCTCGTACCACTCGAGCATCGTGAACTCCGGGTGGTGCTTATACGAGACGCCCTCGTTGCGGAAGTCCTTCGCCAGCTCGTAGACGCGCTCGAGCCCGCCGACGATGAGACGCTTGAGGTAGAGCTCGGACGCGATCCGCAGGTAGTAGTCCTGACCGAGCAGGTTCGAGTGTGTCACGAACGGCTCGGCGAACGCGCCGCCGTAGCGGGGCTGGAGGATCGGCGTCTCGACCTCGACGAAGCCGCGCTCATCGAGGTAGCGTCGAATCGCGCTCACCATGCGCGCGCGCGTGATGAAATCCGCCCGCGTCCCCTCGTTGACGAGCAGGTCGAGGTAGCGCTGGCGGTAGCGGAGCTCGGCGTCGCGGACGCCATGGAAGACGTCCGGAAGCGGCCGTTGGATCTTCGCCAGCAGCTCGAGTGACTCGACCGCGAGCGAAGGCTCGCCGCGGCGCGTCTTCATCGGCCTCCCGGAGACGGCGACGACGTCGCCGAGATCGAGGTCGGGGAGCTCGACGCGGCCCTTCTCGCAGAAGAGCTGCAGCCGCCCCGAGCGGTCGACGAGGTCGAGGAAGGCGAGCTTTCCGTGCTCCCGCCGGGCGATCACACGGCCGGCGAGGCGACGCGTGTCCGCGGCCTCCAGCCCCGCCTCGAGCCGCTCCGCCTCGGCCCGGACGGCGGCTACCTTCCCTCGCCCGGGAAACCG
>JALZFG010000057.1 GCA_030861645.1 Actinomycetota bacterium | reverse complement strand
GCGGCGACTTCCGCACCACCGTCCCCCGCTTCATCGACCCGGAGGCACGGAAGGCGAACCTCGCCGTTGTCGAACTGCTGCGCGAAATCGCGGATCGGAAGGACACGACGCCGGCGCAGGTCGGGCTCGCCTGGCTGCTCGCCTAGAAGCCGTGGATCGTCCCGATCCCCGGCACGACGAAGCTGCACCGGCTGGAGGAGAACCTCGCCGCCGCCGACCTCGAACTGACCTCGGACGACCTGCGCGAGATCGAGCAGGCGCTGCCGCAGGCGCAGGGCGCCCGCTACTCGGAAGCAAACCTCCGCATGGTCGACCGTTGACGGAGGACGCGCGCTGCTGGCGCGTCGGTTGACTGCGAGAGGATCCGGTCGCACGCGTCTTCGTCACCGGTTCCGCAGACGGCCTCGGACGGTTGGCTGCGCAGACGCTGCTCGACGACGGGTGCGAAGTCGTCGTCCACGCTCGCAACCGCGAGCGGCTCAGCGCCGTCCGGGACCTCGTCGACCGCGGCGCTACGGCAGTTGTCGGCGACCTCTCCGACCTCGAGCAGACGTGCGAGCTCGCCCGCGACGTGAACCGCCTCGGCCGCATGGACGCAGTGATCCACAACGCCGGCGTCTACCGAGGCCCGCAGGTGTTGCCGGTCAACATCGTCGCTCCCTACCTGCTCACCGCCCTCATCGAGCGGCCGCAGCGCCTCGTCTACCTCAGCAGCAGCGAGCACCGCAGCGGGCGCGCCAGCCTGAGCGGCATCGACTGGAGCGGCCGCACAACCGGGTCGTATCCGGACAGCAAACTCTTCGTCACCACACTCGCGGTCGCCATCGCGCGACTGTGGCCGCAAGTGTTCAGCAATGCCGTCGATCCGGGGTGGGTGCCGACCAGGATGGGCGGACCCGGTGCACCCGACGATCTGCGGCTCGGACACCTCACACAGGAGTGGCTCGCCACCAGCGATGACCCCGACGCGCGCACCTCCGGCGGCTACTGGTACCACCAGCGCCGGATCGAGCCGCATCCCGCCGTGCGGGACCAGCGGTTCCAGGACCAGCTGCTCGACGACCTCGCTCGCTTCACCGCGACGCGCCTCGTCTGAACCGGCGGGCTTCCGCGGCGGCCGAGAAGGCCGATCGACGCGGAGCCGCAGGAAGTGGGTCTGCGCCGGGCGGTCACATCCTGCCGACCGGTCAGGTAAGCAGTGAGGTTGTTGCCTATGCTGATTACAAAGGATGGACCGTTTGTGGAGCCCCGTGGTTGCAAGCGGTCGCAAAGGGTCGCAAATCGGACAGCCTTAGAAAGCGCGCAGAAACATGCCGAAACTGATGCCGTCGGTTGCGACCGGTTGCCGTTTCGCGCGCATGGTCGGTTCCGGGCTGACCCTTCAGTAAGAGCTTCGACCGCGTTAAACGCGGCGGGGCGGCACACAATGCCCCCGGCGCCGCACCGGATCTCGAGGGACGCTCTTGCACGGCTTCGTACGATCGGCGAATGGCGATCCGCGAAGCGCGGGCCTCAGGTCTCCACTACCTGGGTCTCGCGACCGCGCTCCTGCAGCGCGCCCGGCTGACGGATCCCGAGGCAGGCGTGTGGGAGGCCGCCGATCTGCAGTGGTGGTGGCGGACGCCTCGGCGCTCGGACGCAATCGGCCAGCTCTTCTGGATGGACGAGGGAAGTCCCGTTGCGGGTCTCGTGCTAACGGACTGGGGCCGGATGTGGGGATGCGATCCCATCGTCGTTCCCGGCCTTTCGGCCGTGCCGCTGGCCACCATCTGGTCCCGCGCGGTGGAAGCCATCGACGCCCTGAGGCTTGAAGCCGTCGAGGTGCTCGTGCGCGACGACGACTCGGAGCTGCTGGCCCTGCTCTCCGATGCCGGCTTCGTGGCCCGCCATCGGTCTGGTATCGCGTGGATCGATGCGGACGACCGGCCCGCGGTACGCAGCGTCCCAGAAGGCTTCGTGCTCGTCGACCGCGCGCGGAAGCGGGCCGGGGCGCACCCGATGCGGCGACGAAGCGGCGAGGCGGTCGAGGCGCGCCTACGGCAGTGCTCTCTCTACGACCCCGAGCTCGACCTCGCCGTCGAGACGGCTGACGGGACCGTCGCGGGCTACGCGCTCTTCTGGTTCGACCCCGTGACGGGGGTCGGGCTGGTGGAGCCGATGCGCGTCGAGGAGTCCTACCAGCGGGGCGGCCTGGCGCGCGCGATGCTGACCGAGGGGCTCGAGCGCCTGGCGAGGCGCGGCGCGCGGCGCTTGAAAGTCGGCTACGGCACCGACGCGGCACGTGCGCTCTACGTCGGCGCCGGCTTCCGGCCCACCTCGCCGAGCACGTTGTACTGCTGGACGCGACGGGGAACTTGCCGAAACCGCCGATGAAAGAATGTGCAGGCCGATCGTGCTTGTGAGGCAAACGAGTATCGTCGACGAGCCGGTGCTGGGTACGACAAGTTGGGAGGATCGCTATGACGACGGCAATTTGTGTCCACGGTCCGTGCGGCACAAGCGTTGAGTGCGGCGACAGTTCCAGTTGCTCGATCATCTGCAGCGACGACTGCACCCTCTGCGTAATCAAGTGTGGCGAGTCCCTCGGACTGGTTGAGGAAACTCCTTGGCTGCTCAAGGCCGAGAAACTGACGTTCGCGGGCAGCAACCTCGAGCCGGCCTTCTTAGCCGACTATCTGGGGCGCCTTCTCGGTACGACGCTCACGGCCAAGCCGGACAGCGCCGCGCGCGTCAATGTCTCCGAGTTCACGGGGACGATCGAGGAGCTCCTTGACCACGTCGGGCTTCGCGCCGAGGGCTATCTTCGGCGTTAGACGTGCTCCAGGGTAAGCGAGGGTGTCAGCATGACCGCTCGCGACGATCGGGCCTCTGTCGCCGAGAGGAGATCCCGAGGTGGTGTGGGCGGCGATCATCTACAAGCACGCGTTCAGGCGGCGGTCGTCAGGCAGCCGCCGGTCGTGCACGTCACAGCCTCCAGCCGCCGGAGAGGGGCTCGCCCTCCCGCAACCCGAAGCGCTCGAGCAGCTCCGGAACCGTCTCCGTCTGCATCTCGAGGCCGTAGCGCCTCCTGAGCTGCGCGAACGCCTCCGGGTCGGCCTGAGCGGCGCCGCCCATGTCCACGAGCTCTTGGAAGAAGCGCTCGAAGCCGGCCGGCGAGATCAGCTCGAGGATCCGGCACGGCTCGTCGCCCGCGTTCCAGAAGGTGTGCCACTGGTTGCGCGGCTTGAAGACCAGGTCGCCCGGACCGGCCTCGACGACTTCATTGCCCAGCAATGCGCCCATGCGTCCCTCGAGTGCGAAGCTGTACTCGTCCTCGCGCGTATGCAGGTGCAGCGGCGCCGCGAGCGCGCGGGGCGACATTGGATGCTCGACAAGGGAGAAGCGCTCGCCGGCCTCCGATCCGTCGATCATGAAGCGCACGCCGATGCTGCCGAGGAACCCCTCCTTCCCGTCGTGGGGACCCACGACCTTCACGCCTGGGGCTGTCGCCTCCATCCCTGCTCCTTTGATCAGACAGCCTGTGTCGTGTGCAATCTCGTAGCCGACGCTGGGCGCCACCGGTCGAACTGGTCGCAATGCGCTGGCGGCGAAACGGTCATCGGCCTTCCTCGGGAGCCGTCTCGCCGGTATCACGGAAGCGATCGCGCGATCCCCTTGCCGCCTCCGGCGGCCGCACCGACGTCAGGGGAAGCTGCTCGCCTCAAGGCCAAGCCAGGACGCGAGTGCCTGGAGTTCGGCATGCACGGCATTCCTGGTCGTCCGCGTGAAGCGCACGTCCTCGTGGATCGCGTGGACCTCCAGCACGGATCGCTTTCGGTCGACCGCGGCGTCGACCTTGCCGACGAGCTGGTCGCCGTGTAGTACGGGAAGCGCGAAGTAGCCCCAGCGGCGCTGCTCCTTCGGCTTGTACATCTCGAGGGTGTACTCGAAGTCGAACAGCCCCTGGGCGCGTACGCGGTCGTGGACGAGCCGGTCGAACGGCGAGAGCAACGCGGTGCGACCTTCGAAGGGCTGGCCAATCGCCTCGGGGTCGACCCGCCACTCTCCCTCGGTACCGTCGACCTCTGCAGGCTCGCCGGCGACCTCCTCGTGGAACCGCTCCCCCATCACGCCGAGAACGTCGGGGCGCGCGATACCGAGCGCCCGCAGCCGCCGCTCGGCCTTGATACGCCGAGCCTCCGCTAGCGGGACAACGTCCGTGACGGGCGGGTACACGCGCTCGGCCAGATCCCACAGCCGCTGGCGGCCGATGCGGCGAGCGATCGCGACTTCGCCGCGTGCGGAGAGGAACTCGAGCATCTGTGAGACGTTGCGGTTGCCGGTCCAGCCGCTCGACTGCCACGGGACCGCGCTCGTATCGGGGATCTCGCGCGAGAGCAGAGGTCCGGCCTCGCGTAGGAGCTTCAGGACATCCTGGCGGAACGCCTCGTTGGCCTCCAGCCAGCGCGCCGCCCTGGGCCCGGGAATTGCATGGTGCCGCTTTGCCTCGTCGGCGAACGGCCACGCGGCCATCTCCGCAAGCTGCAGTGGGAGGTCGGCGGTCGGGCGGATGATCGCCCGCACCTCGTAGAGGCTCCTGTCCCGCTCGAGTGCTTGAGTCAGCTGCTCCGGCCGGTACGCGTCGCCGAGTCGCGTCCAGAGGACGAGGTCGGCGCTCGGCGCGATCACCGCGGTCGGATCCACCTGAAGGAAAGTCAGGTGGCTCACGACCTCGAGCACGTTGCTCGGCCGTCGTGCATCTAGCAGCTGGGCTCGGACGGCGATGCGCCTAGCGTCAGCCTTGCGCAGACGATGAACGGACACGCCGGGGAACGTACTCGTCAGCTGATCTCGTCGCCGACGATCCCGCGGTGCGGAGTGATCCTGCACGATGCGCCGAGGCGACGGCCGCTTTCGTCAATCTTGACACCGCGATGGAGCCGTATGCAGCCGCGTGATCGCAACCGCTCCCAGGAAGCTCGAGCGTACGGATAGCGTCGTGTCCGTGGAGGTCAACGCGGATGCTGCGCGTCGCTTCCTCGTCGCGCGCCACCAGCTCGCGCCCGCGCGCTCGCTCGAAGGCGGTCCGCGCGCGGTGCTCGAGGTCTTCCGCCGGCTCGGCTCGGTCCAATTCGACCCGCTGTCGGTCGCCGGCCGCAACCACGATCTGGTGCTCCACGCGCGGGTCGCCGACTACGACCCCGCCTGGTGCGACCTTCTGTACGAGCGGCGCGAGCTGTTCGAGGCGTACAACAAGGGACTCTCGCTCGTCCCAACGAGCGAGTTCCCCTGGTTCCGCGCGAACTTGAGCGCGAACCCGGCGCGGATCCTCGCCGAGCACGCCGAAGTCGCCGAGCACGTCCTCGAGCGGATCCGTGCGGAAGGCGCCCTCTCGGCGCTCGACTTCGAGCGCCGGCGTGGGTCGCTGGTCGACTGGTTCGGCGCTCCGACGAACGTCGTGCGTGCCGTGCTCGAAGCCTACGCCGTGACCGGCGTGCTCGGTCTCGCCCGACGGGACGGCAACCGCCGCTACTACGACCTCATCGAGCGACTACTGCCTCCCGACATCATCGCGCGCAAGGTCCCCCTGAGGGAACAGCTCCGGCACAAGCTCCTGTCGCGGTATCGCGCACACGGTCTCCTGGGCATCGGCGGTGGCGGAGACATCTTCGGCGGCCTGGGCCCCGCAAAGCCGGACTCGGAGCGCCCGGAGTACCCAGGTCGGACCGCGCTGCGCGAGGAGCTCGTCGAGGACGGCGAGCTCGTTCCGGTCACGATCGAGGGCGTGCGCGGCAAGCGCCTCGTCCTCCGCGAGGAGGTCGAGTTGCTGAAAGCGCCGCCCAAGCCGCCGCGCTCCGTCGCTTTCCTCCCACCGTTCGATCCGCTCGTCTGGGACCGGGGCCTCCTCGCGTCTTTGTTCGGCTTCGACTACGTGTGGGAGCTCTTCCTGCCGCCGGCCAAGCGGCGTTGGGGGTGGTACGTGTTGCCGATCGTCTTCGGTGACCGCTTCGTCGGCCGAATCGAGCCGCGGATCGACCGCAGCGAAGACCGCGTGCGCGTTCTCGACGTCTGGTGGGAAGAGGCTTTCGAGCCGCGCCGTGTCCGGGGCTTCGTCGACGCGATGCGGGCCGCGCTGCGCGCCTACCTTCGCTTCGCCGGCGCGAGCCGCCTCGAATGGGCGCCTCACCTCGGTGAGGAGAAGCGGCTCTTCCTCACCAGCCCTTGATGTGCAACTGGCATGCGACCAACACTGCTCGACCGGGCGAAAGAACGACTCCGCGCCTTGCGACCATCGCTGGTTGGTCCGCTTTTCTGACGCCGTAGGGGCCGCGCGCCGCGTATCGGCCGGGCGCGGCCGCGTCGCAGCACGCATCGACGCGCGGTCGCTTATGGAAACCGAACGCCGCGCCGCTGCGTACGGATGAGGGCAAACGAAGAAGGAGAGACTTTTGCGGCGCTTTTGCCTTCCCGTCGGTCTGGTCGGTCTCGTCCTCGCCGTCCCCGCGACGGGCACGGCCGGAAACGCGAAAGAGACGTTCCAGCTGAAGGGAGAGGTCTACCCGAACTCGGCCTTCAAGATCGAGATGGAGAACGCCGCTGGCCGCAAGCTCACGACGGTCAAGGCTGGTACGTACCGGATCAAGATCGAGGACATGGCGACGATCCACAACTTCCACCTCAAGGGCCCGGGCGTGAACAAGGCCACGTCGGTCTCGGGCGAGACCGAGACGACGTGGAAGGTTCGGCTCCGTCGCGGCAAGTACACGTTCATGTGCGACGCGCACGCCTCGACGATGCGCGGGTCCTTCCGGGTCACCTAGCCGCCGTCGGGCTCTACCTGCTCTCCCGCCTCGCCATCCGACGTGGCCGGCGATGCTGCCGAGCGAGGTCGCCGGCGGCGGCCGCGCGTGCCGCCGGCGTATTGGGCTCCTCATCGACGATCGTGACGATCCCGGGCTCGGCGTCGAGCGCCGCCAC
>JALZFG010000036.1 GCA_030861645.1 Actinomycetota bacterium | reverse complement strand
GGTCGCAACCCCACGGCTGGGCGGGTTACGCGCGCCGCGTCGACGCCGAGATGCTGGCCGAAGTCGGTCCGAGCGCGGCCGAGCGGCCGCACGTCTACGTCTGCGGCCCGACGCCGTTCGTCGAGGCCGTCGCCGAGGCGCTCGTGCAGCTCGGGCACGAGCCGCACCGCGTCAAGACCGAGCGCTTCGGACCGACTGGAGGCTGAGAGATGGACGCACTGATGCTGGACGGGAACGCCGTCGCCGGTCTTCTCCAAGAGGTGTTCGCGGTCGAGATGACTACCGCGATGGGGACGTGCGACACGTGCGGCGCGACCGACGCGGTGGGCGCGCTCCACGTCTTTCGAGGCGCAGGGATCGTCATGCGCTGCCCGCACTGCGACAACGCCCTCGTGACGATCGTCAAGGACGATACGCGGGTGTGGATCGGGTTTTCAGGAGTCCGGACGCTGCAAGTCACCGTCTAGCCTCCCCCGCGTCTCGTTGCTGCTCCATACGTCGGGTTTGGAGCGTTCATGGAGTCGCGAGGACGGCGGTTCCGTTTCGCACGGGATCACGGACGCCTATCAGGGACAAACCCGGGCGTTCGACGGATGCGATGGGCGGCGCGACCCGATCAGGCTCGTGGTGTCACCAGGCCACCGCCCTTTCGGCCATGAAAGGAGAACGACATGAGCTCGCCCTCAAAGAGGGCATCAAGCGGGCTCGCGGGGCTACCGGACGTTGCGGCCGTCTCGGAGCCGGCGGAATGAGCCAGGGATGTGACCGTCGTCGACGTGGGGCCCAAGAGCGGGCCTTCGTCGGAAGCGACCGAGGACCTCGTCTCCGTCATACGAGACAAGGACGAGCAGGTCAGGGCCGGGACCGGCATCAACGTCTGCGTGACCGACGATGTTGCGCACCTCGAGCCGGCCGCGACCCGAGTTCGATTGCCAGCAGCAGCGGCCGACGGTAGTCGCAGAGAGGACGCCGCCGAGGGTAGGAGACGTCACGACCGCGCGGTCGCAGCGCGGCCGCGCTGTCGTGTCGGCGACGCTAGTCGACCCCGCGCGCCAAGTGGTCGCCGGCCGCCTCGACGACGCGCGCGAGCGCTTCGACGTCGGCGGACGTCGTCCGCCAGCTCACGATCGCGGCGCGCTGGCAGTAGCCGCTCGCAAGCTGGGCCCCGGTGTGGAAGATGTCGCCCTCGGAGGCGACCGCGGCCTGGATCCGGCGGTTGAGCTCGTCGAGCCGCGGCCCGTCGTCCCAGCCCTCGGGGCGGTACCGAAAGCAGCAAACGCACGACGGGGCTGGGGCTGTCAGCTCCAGCCGCGGCGACTCGTGGACGAGCCGCGCCAGCTCCTGCGTGAGATCGACGCAGCGGGTGACGAGCTCGGCGACGCCGTCACGGCCGAGCTGCTTCAGCGCCGCCCAGACGCATGCACCCCGCCAGCTGCGGCTCGCCTCGATTCCGAGCTCGTGGAGGTTCGCGCCCGTCCCAGGCGTCAGATACGCGGCCGTGCCGGCGAAAGCGGCGCGGTGGAGCTCTGCGTCGCCGAAGAGGACGAAGCCGGTGCCGTTCGGGACGTTCAGCCACTTGTGCGCGTCGACGGCCAGAGAGTCCGCCAGCTCGAGCCCGGTCACGAGCGGCGCAGTCCCCGGGCAGAGGCGGAAGAAGGCGCCGAACGCCCCATCGACGTGGAACCAGAGGCCGTGCTCCGACGCGACGTCGGCGATCTCGTCCAGCGGGTCGCTCGCGCCGGTGTTGACCGAGCCGGCCTGCGCGATCACGATCGCCGGCTCGACGCCCTTACGCCGATCGAGCTCGATGGCATCGACGAGCGGGCCGACCTCCATCCGGTAGCTGGCATCGATCGGGACTCGCCGCACGCAACCGGCGCCGAGGCCGAGCGTCCGCAGCGCCTTGTAGTCGGAGAGGTGGAGCTCCTCGCTGCCGTACACGGCGAAGGGCGGAAGTGCCCGGATGCCCGCTTCGGCGACGTCGACTCCGTGGCGCGCGCCGAACCAGTGGCGGGCGACCGCGAGCGCGATCGTGTTCGCCATCGTCGCGCCGGTCGTGAAGTAGCCGCTCCCGTCGGGATAGCCGAGTAGCTCGGCGAGCCAGCGGAGCGTGACTTGCTCCAGCTCGACCGCGGCGGGTCCAAGCGGCCACATCCCGGTGTTCTGGTCGACGGCTGCCGTCCACGCCTCGACGATCGCGGCCGCGGGGAGGACGCCGCCGGTCACGTAACCGAAGTAGCGCCCGCCGGTCCCGCCCGCGAGGCCGCCCGTGCAGCGCTCTTCCAGGTCGGCCAAGACGCGTTCCACCGGCAACCCGTGCCCGGGCAGCGGCTCGTCGAACCGCGCTCGCAGCGTCTCGACGTCCAGCGTCACGCCGGCTTGCGCCGGGGGCGCGAGAGCGGTGCGGAACCGGTCGGCGAGGTCCGCGACCGCCGCGTCGAGGCCGTCCTCTACCGCCTGGAGTGTGACTTCATCCATTCGAGCAGGTGGAGGTAGTCAGCGCGCGCGGGCGCGAAGACGTCGATGTTCTCGACCGTCTCGTCGCCCGTGGGCTCGATGTAGTGCTCGACTCCAGCTGGGATCAGCATGAGAGACCCAGGCCCGACCTCGTTCGCCTCGTCGCCGATGTGGTAGAAGGCACGCCCCCGCGTGATCAGCGCGATCTGGTCGAAGTCGTGGCTGTGCGGGCGCAGGTCCATGCCGGGCTCGCACTCATTGAGAACGAGCATGACGTCCGCCGTCCCGAACGCGCGGCGCCGGACACCCGGGCGTACCGGCTCGTCGGGGATCTCCTCCCAGGTGAACGAAGGCATTAGTCCGCGCTCCTTTCCGGTCGCAGGAAGCCCAGCTCCTCGGACAAGCGCTCGGCGGCGGCTCGCAGCCGCTGGGCGACGGCCGAGGACGGGTCGTCGGGAATGGTCGCCGAGGTGCCGACGACCGCCATCGCGGCCACGAGCTCACGGTCCTGGAAGACCGGCGTCGCCACGGCCCCGATGCCCGCGACCACGTTCGAGTTCGCGGCCACCCGCGTTTCGCGAATCGACTCGAGCTCGGACCGAGCGAGCTTCGACTCGAGCTCCGGCAGGAAGGCGCAGAACACCTTGCCTTGCGCCGATTCCGTGACCGGCAGCCTCGATCCCGCCCGCACGACGATCCGGGCGATCCGGTCCGTGTTGTCGTCTGCGCGGACGACGACGGGCGCCTCGCCGTCCCAGATCGATAGCACGACCGTCTCGTTCAGCTCGCCGACGAGCCGCTCCATATGCGGCCCGGCAACCTTGATGATCCGCAAGCCGGCGAGCGCGGTCGCCGCCAGCTCGACGACCCTCGGGCCGAGCGTGTAGACGCCGCGACCGGCGTCGAAGCGCAGGAGGCCGACGCGGCGAAGCGCGAGCGTGTACCGGTGCGCGGTCGCCTTCGCGGTGCCGAGGCGCGCCGTGAGCTCAGTCAGCGTCAGCTCGGGTCGGTCGGGCGTGAAGAACCCGAGCATCCGGACGGCTCGCTCGACGGACTGGTTGACCGGAGCCGCGGCCTCGAGCGCGCTCGTCACACTCGCTCGAGCTCCTCCGCCAGCACGTCGGCGATGCGATCGAGCTGCTCCGCCTCGATGACGAGCGGGGGCGAGAGCACGATCTTCTGCCCCGTCGCACGGACGATCACGCCGGCGGCGCGGGCGCCGCGCTCGACGCTTGCCGCGTCTCCCTCGGACAGCTCGATCCCGAGCGTCAGCCCAACGCCGCGCACCTCCTTGACGTGCCCGAGCTCGCCGACGGGACGGAGACGCTCGAGCAGGTAGGCGCCACTTTCCCGCGCACGAGCGAGCAGTCCCTCGCGCTCGATGATGTCGAGGTTCGCAAGCCCGACCGCTGCTCCGGTTGGGTGGCCGTTGTACGTGAACCCGTGCCGGAACGGCGTGCCGGCCAACATGTCGACGACGCGCTCGCCCACGAGCACGGCGCCCATCGGCACGTACCCGCTCGTCAGCGCCTTCGCCGTCACGACGACGTCGGGCTCGATTCCGTAGAGCTCGGCGGCGAACCAGTGTCCCGTGCGCCCGTACGCTGTCACGACCTCGTCGAGAACGAGCAGTATCTCGTGCTTTCGCAGGACGGCCTGGACGCGTTCCCAGTAGCCCTCGGGAGGCGGAACCATCCCGCCGACGCCGAGGATCGGCTCGGCCAGAAACGCTGCGATCCGGTCGGGCCCGAGTTCTTCGATCGTTCGCTCGAGCTCGGCGACGAGCGGCTCGACCTCGCCGGCGGGCTGGGACAGGAGGACGAAGCCGGGAGCGAGCGGATCGAAGCCCTCCCGAAGCGGCGGGATCCCCGTGGCCGCGAGCGACGCCGACCCGACGCCATGGTAGGCGCCGGCGCGTGAGAGGATGACGTCCCGCGCGGGCGATCCATGCGCGTCCCAGGCTCGCCGCACGAGCTTGATCGCCGTCTCGACGCCCTCCGAGCCGCCGTTCGTGAAGAACACGTGATCGAGCCCGCCGGGCGCGAGCTCCGCCAGCCGCGCCGCGAGGCGGATCGCCGGCTCGTTCGAGAAGTCCCAGAACGACGCGTAGAACTCGAGCTGCCGGATCTGAGCCGCGGCCGCCTCGGCGAGCTCGGCCCGGCCGTGGCCGACGGCGCACTGCCAGAGCCCGCACGTTCCGTCGACGTACTCCTTGCCGTCCGCGTCCCAGAGCATCGCGCCGGACCCGCGCACGAAGACGAGCGGCTCGGTCGGCCGTCCGACGATCGCGTGGGGATGGAGCACGTGCGCCATGTCGAGGCGGGCAAGCTCGGACGTGGCGACGCTCACAGCTGGTTCCTCACGGTCTTCAGCACGGTGTACTCGTCGATCGTCTGCGGGCCCTGCTCGTAGCCGTAGCCCGAGAGGCCGCGGCCGCCGTAGGCCGCGTACGGATCGAGCCCGCCGTACATGTTCACCCACACCGTTCCCGCCTTCAGCGCGCGCGCGATGCGATGCGCGCGTGCACCGTCGCGCGTCCAGACTGCGGCCGCGAGACCGAAGCGCGTGTCGTTCGCGATGCGCACGGCTTCGTCGGCGTCTTCGACGGCGACAACGGCGACGGCGGGCCCGAAGATCTCTTCGCGATTGATGCGCATCTCGTTCGTCGTCTCGACGAAGACCGAGGGCTGCACGAAGAAGCCGCGTGGCGCGTCGGCGACCGACGCGGCTCCGCCTCCGACGACGGCGCGTCCGCCTTCATCGGCAACCGATGCGTA
>JALZFG010000321.1 GCA_030861645.1 Actinomycetota bacterium | reverse complement strand
CGCCCGTGCTCGCGCCGAAGTAGCCGAGCGGAAGCACGCGCGTCGCCCCATCTGCGGCCAGCCAGTCGGTCGCCGCGAGTAGCCGGTCGGCGAGGAGCGAGATGTCGAACCGGAGCTCGCGCGTCCGAACATCGAGCTGCTCCTCCTCGACGGTCAGCAAGTCGATCAGCAGCGTCGCGAGGCCCGCCTCATTCAGCACGCTTGCGACGTAGCGGTTTCTGGGGCTGTGACGGCTGCTCCCGCTTCCGTGCGCGAAGGCGACCACCCCGGTCGGGGCGTCGGGAACCGCGACGTCGCCCGCGAGCTCGATCGTGTCCGCCGGAACGACAACGGGCCGGGCGGCCGCCTCCGTTCCGCGAGTCACGCTACGTCCTTCCGCTCTCGACGCCGGCAGCGCGCTCGAGCAGCTCGCGCACCTCGTCGTCACCGATCTGCGAGAAGTTCTCGTACCAGAAGCCGACCGCGACGAAGGGCTCGGGCGTCACGAGGCAGACGATCTCGTCGACGTCCTCTCGGAGCCCGGCGCACGTCTCCGACGCCGCCGCCGGCACCGCGACGACGATGCGCTCGGGCTCGTGCTGCCGGAGCGCCGCGACCGCGGCACGCATCGAGGCGCCGGTCGCGAGCCCGTCGTCGACGAGGATGACCGTGCGCCCACGCACGTCGGGCGGGGGCCGGTCGCCTCGGTACAGCTGTTCTCTCCGCGCGACCTCGTCCGCCTCCCGCCGCGCGGCGGCCTCGACGATGTCCGCGGAGATGCCCAGGCGGCCGACGACCTCCTCGTTCAGCACGCGGGCTCCGCCCGTCGCGATCGCCCCCATCGCCAGCTCCTCGTGTCCAGGGACGCCCAGCTTTCGGACGACGAAGACGTCGAGCGGGACCTCGAGCCCGCGCGCGACCTCGAACGCGACGGGAACCCCGCCCCGTGGCAACCCGAGCACGACGACGTCGGGCCGGCGGGCATAGCCGTCGAGCTTGGCTGCCAGCTGGCGGCCGGCGTCGGCCCGGTCCCGAAACCGCGTCACGGCGCCATTACAGCACGGTCTCCTCGCGTTTGAGGAGCGCGCCGAGGGGAACGCCGCGGCAGGGGTCGTCGCTCGCTCAGGGAGTCAGCGCGACGACGGCGAGGCGGCGGCGCGGCGGACCGCGTCGCCGCGAAGCGCCGCAAGACCGGCGCCGACTCGCACGGCGTACGGCTCGGCGGCGAGCCGGCGATGACGTTCTGGTAGCCGGTTCCGCTGCGCGGCGGCGCGGGCTCGGGCTTCGAGGAGCGTCTCGGACGCGGGCCGTTGTGCCGCCCGCACGACGGGCGTCAGCAGGGGCTCGCCGCCGGCCGGGCCAGGCTCCCCTTCGCGCTCGACGACGTCGTGGGCGAACCCTTCGGGGCCGGCGACGCGCCAGACCTGCTTGCCGCCGGGCAGCGTCGCCTTGCCGGACGAGAGCTTGACCGTCGGGCGCCCCTCGAGCTCGACGAGCTTGTACGCCATGTCGAGAAAGGGCGCGTCAGCCGACACGACCATCTTCGTCCCGATGCCGAAGCCCGCGATTGGCGCGTCCACGTCGACGAAGGCGGCGACATCGTGCTCGTCGAGTCCGCCGCTCACGACGACGCCCGCATCCTCGAAGCCCGCCTCGTCCAGGAGTGCCCGGGCCGCGTGGCTCAGCCGGACGAGATCGCCAGAGTCGATGCGAACGCCGCGCAGCCGCGCTCCCTGCTCCGCCAGCTCGCGGGCGACCCGAATCGCGTTGCGTGTCCCCGCGACGACGTCGTAGGTGTCGACCAGCATGACCGCGCGGTCGGGATACGAGCGGGCGAACGCGCGAAATGCCTCGAGCTCGTCCGGGAAGCTCTCGACGAAGGAGTGCGCCATCGTTCCCGCAATCGGAATGCCGTACTCCCGCCCGGCGAGGACGTTGCTCGTTGAGTCGAAGCCGGCGAGGTAGCTGGCGCGCGCCGCCTTGAGCCCCGCCTCGGCGCCGTGCGCGCGCCGGAGGCCGAAGTCGACGAGCGACCGTCCGCGCGCGGCGTCGACGGAGCGCGCCGCCTTCCCCGCGACCAGCGACTGGAAGTGGACGACGTTCAGGACGACGGTCTCGACGACCTGCGCCGTGATCACCGGCGCGGTCACCTCGAGCACGGGCTCCTGCGGAAAGAACAGCGTGCCTTCCAGCATCGCGCGGACGTCTCCCTCGAACCGCAGCCCGCGCAGGTGGTCGAGGAAGGGAGCCGTGAAGAGATCCGTCGATTCGAGATACGCGAGGTCGTCCTCGCAGAAACGGAGCGCCTCGAGGTAGCCGAGGACGTCCTCGAGCCCCGCGGCGAGGAGGTAGCCCCAGCCCTCGGGGAGCGTGCGGTAGAAGAGGCTGAACGTTCCTCGCTCCTCCGCGAGGCCCGCGTCGAAGTACGCCTGCCCCATCGTCAGCTGGTACAGGTCGACGAGGAGGGGGCTCGTCGGAGCGGCCATCGGCGAGTGAGCCTAACGAGGGAGTGGCGGCGGCTCGAGCTCGGTGAGCAGTGCCGCGGCCACGTACCAGAGATGCGGGCCGCTACGGGCGAAGCGCAGGCACGAGTTGTTCCAGCCTCCGGGGCCGAACTGCCGGCGGCGCGGCGAGCAAACCCTCAAGTAACCCTCAAGGGGGTCTGACCCCGCAGCGCCGCGGCCCGCGACCTCGAGTGAGGCACGCGATTGTCGGCCTCGTCGTGCGGCCCGTCCAGGCTGGGCGCGCCCGGTCGCTTACGTGCCCGCCCGCGGTCGCCCGGCGACGACGACGCCGTAGAGGACGTGGTCGGCGGCAACGGCTATCCGCTCCCTCAGCCGCCGCTCGCTCTCGTGCCGTAGCCCGAGGAGCGGAACGAGCCCGGCCTCGAAGGCGGCCCACACGATGATCCCGTAGATCGGTCCGCCCCACCACGCACGCATTCCCGAGCGCCAGAGCCCTCCGAAGATCGCCCCACCGAGCGCGCCGTATCCCCAGTGGGCGAGCTCGATCACCTCGTCGCGCAGGTCGGGGGGAACGCGGTCGATCAGGCGCGAGACGATCACGCCACGCCCCGCGACCTCCTCGGGCGGCGGCTCGTGAACGAGACCGAACCCCGTCGTCACCCTGCGGACTCCCGTCATCGCCATCGCGGCGATGACGCCGCGGGTCGCGGCGCTCGCGACGGCGGACGGGGCGCCCTCGCGC
>JALZFG010000504.1 GCA_030861645.1 Actinomycetota bacterium | reverse complement strand
CCCGTCCACCGGCCGCTCGAGCCAATCGCCGGCGCGCGTGAAGGCGAGCAACGAGAGCACCCCGACCCCGAGCAGGAGGTCGACGAGGAGCGCCGCGTACAGCGGCCGGTGGTACCGCCGCGCGCGCTCGAAATCGGCTTCTTGGAACGGCAGCGGCGGGTTAACCAAGGCCTAACGAGGCTAGTGAAAGTCGTAACTACACTTGGTGCCATCGCGACCGCGGAAGCCTTTTCGGGTCTCAGCTCGAGCGCCGAGACGACTCTCCTCGCCTCCCAGTGGCGGCGGCTGCGGCGCGCGGCGACGTTCGTTGCGCTGCTGACGAGCCCGGCGCTCTTCATCTGGTTCTACCAGCTCAACGACTGGAGCCTCGCGTGGTCGATCGTCGCGACGTTCCTCGTCGTCATCGCCTTCCGCGGCCTCGTCGACCTGATCTTCCGGCGTACGATCCCGTGGCCGAGCCTGTTCGGCTCCGACACGCCGGAGCTGCGGGAGGAGGACGTGGTCAACCGGCGGCGCGTCTGGTTCTGGCGCTTCTGGTTCCGCCTCCTGACGTTCCTCGGCGCGATCGTGACGGTGGTCTGGCTCGCCCGGATCGCGCGCGGCGGCGACGCGAGCTGGCTCGGCAGCGCGGGCCTGATCCTCGGCGGCATCGCGAAGATCCTCAGCTCCGGCGTCTTCTGGATCCAGGTCGTCGTCGTCTTCTTCCTCTTCATCGCCAACTTCGCGATCCTGTTCGGGCCGCTCCTGCTCATGAACGTCTCGCAGATCCGCGGCTACGAGCCGGGCGACGCGGAATGGGGCGTGCGGCTCGAGGACGTGCGCGGCCAGGCGGAGGCGAAGGAGGAGGTGCGGCGCGTCGTCGCGCTGTGGCAATCGGGCGAGGCGTTCGAGCGCGCGGGCGGCAAGCGCGAGCGCGGGCTCCTCTTCCTCGGCGCGCCCGGAACCGGCAAGACGATGCTCGCGAAGGCGATCGCGACCGGCTTCAACTCCCCGTTCGTCTCGATCCCGGGCTCCGGGTTCGCCGCCACCTTCATCGGCATCGACGCGATCGTCGTCCGCATGCTCGCGCGGAAGGCGAAGCGGCTGGCGCGGAAGTGGGGCGGCCAGTGCATCGTCTTCATCGACGAGATCGACGCGGTCGGGATGCGGCGGCAGGCGCTCGGGCCGGGGATGCCGGAGCCGGGGTTCCGCCCGACTGACCCTCAGGAGTACCTCTTCTTCGGCCCGAACGGCGCGCTCAACCCGAGCGGCGACCTGGTCCTCGAGACGCGCGCGTGGCGCGAGCGGATGTTCGCGCAGCGCGCAACACCGGCCGCGACGAAGCCGGGGATGGCGGCGCGGCTCGAAGGCATCGTCAACCAGATGTTCCCCGGGATGTTCGGCGGGGGCGGCTCGCTCGCGCTCAACCAGCTCCTCGTCGTGATGGACGGGATCGACAACCCGCCGTTCATGAAGCGAGTGCTCGTGAACCGTTTCAACACGTTCCTCGATTCGGCGTACGTCTTCCCGCGCCGCCTGGGCCGCCTCTCGCTGCGCCTGCGCCCGCCGCGCCCGCGCAACGAGCAGATCTACTTCATCGGCGCGACGAACGTCCCGATCGACCGCCTCGACCCGGCGCTCATCCGGCCGGGCCGGATGGGCCGACACGTCTGGTTCCGGACGCCGACGAAGCAGGACCGGCTCGACGTCTTCGACCTCTACCTCGGGAAGGTCGCGCACGACGCCGACCTCGACACGCCCGAGCGCCGCGACGAGCTGGCCCGCGTCGCCAACGGCTACTCACCGGCGATGATCGACCAGGTCTGCTCGCTCGCGCTGACGATCGCGCACCACAGCGGCCGCGAGCGCTTCTCCTGGGACGACATGGTCGAGGCGATGACGACGCTCGAGTCGGGGACGGCGGTCGGGATCGAGTACATCCCGGCGGAGACGCGTGCGGTCGCGATCCACGAGGCCGGCCACGCGGTCGCCGGCCACGTCTACATGCAGGGCGCCGAGTCGACCCGTCTATCGATCCGGATGCGCGGCGG
>JALZFG010000462.1 GCA_030861645.1 Actinomycetota bacterium | reverse complement strand
GGGGAACGGCTGGGCGCTGCTCAAGGCGTTCGCCCGCACGGGCGACGAGCGTTGGTTCGAACGCGCGCGCCGGTTCGCAGTCCATGCGCTCAGTCAAGCCGAGCGCCTACGCGCGGCGAACGGCCGTGGTCGTTTTTCGCTATGGACGGGCGACGTCGGCACCGCTTTGTTCGCTGCGGCTTGCCTAGACGTCGACGCCCGCTACCCGATCCTCGACGTCGTCTAGCTTGGACAGTCACCGAGTGGTCCCGACACTCGCGTTCCGGAAGCGCAGGGCCGAGCGCCACGGCTTGGAGATCCTGCGCCCGCGCGAGCGGCGCCGCCCAGGCCGTCCCAACCAGCTCGCCCCCTTCCTCGAGGAGCCGATCGTCGCCTTCGCCCTCGGCGCGTATGCACGCCGATCACGACCAGCCCCGGATCGTCGTACTTCTCGGCCCACGCCCGGACATAGCCGGCGTGCGGAGCCAGTTGATGCAGCTGGACGTCCAGAAGTCAACGAGAACGACCTTCCCGCGCAGGCCTGCCGGAGCGAGCGGCTCCGAGTTTGAGCCAACCCCGTCGCTCGCTTGAAGCCGGGGAGGTGGCCTTCGAGGGCACCGCGGAGACTGCGGAGCAGGCTCACGCGGCCACGCGGCCTTCGACTTCGAGGACGGCGTCGGCGAATGCCTCAGGCGCTTCGAATCGGGAGTCTCCAAGGTGCCCGCTCGCCCTGATAGCCCCGCTAGGTGCGCGTCGGCGAAGTGCGACGGTAATCCCTTCGAACCCTCGGCCGACGGCGTGCCCAGAACGGCGAGTCGGGCCAGCGAGTCTCCATCGCGTAGTAGGCACGCCGGAGGGCGAGATGCTCGTCGAGCAACGACCGGTACTCCGCTGCGTAGTCGCTCGCGCGGACGAGGCCGGCCGCGACTCGGCCCGCCTCGCGGCCCATCACAAGCGCGGTAACGAGCCCCTGCGAGGAGAGGGGGTCGAAAGCGACCGCAGCATCGCCGGTCGCGGCCCAGCCGGGGCCCACGACGTGGTCGAGGCACGACGTAGAGGCATCGGTCGCCTGTCCGGGCAGGCGCGGGAGGAGATCGACATCCGTCAGGAACGCGCTGATGCCTGGAGCCGTGTAGGACCATCCGTTGCGTTCGGCGGTCACGGCGGTGACTGACCCTCTTCGCTCCCCGTTCGCGCGCCATACGGCTACGAGCCGGTCGAACCGGCGTCTGCGGGCGCCGCGGAAGCGTGCGATCCGCGCCGAGCGCCCGGTGGCATCGACGACGAACTGAGCGTCGGGAGCCGTCGCCGCGCGCTGCTCCACGACTCGAACCCCCATCCTTCGAACCGCGTCCAGGAGCGTGCCGTCGAAGGCAGGGCGGTCGAGGTGCCAGCCGTGGCCGAACGGATTGAAGATGAAGTCGGCCGTCTCGAGCTCGGCGCTTCCCCACGTGCTCGCGTTCGCGTAGGCGGGGAGATGATCCTCCGGCTGGAAGGCGCCTGGGCCGAAGATCTCGTCGACGAGGTGGGCTGCTCCGGGCGGGAGGCTCTCGTGCGGCCGCATCCACGCGGGCGGCCCGGCGGAATAGAGGACGACGTCGAGGCCGGCGGCGCACGCGGTTGCCGCGGCCGCGCAGCCGGCGGGGCCGCCGCCGATCACCGCGAGCCCTAGTCCTGAGGCACCCACAGATACGCCCCGTACTCGTGCTTCGGCTCATGCTCGAACCCAACGTACGACTCGACCTTGAAGACCGAGGGAAAGGCCGCGTCTCCCGGCCCCGGCCGCTCGGCAACCATCCCGAGCTTCGGCCAGTCGGTCACCATCAGCTTCAGCGTCGGGGGGCGCTTCGGCCGAGCGATGAACCGCTCCCAGTCGTGCCGCCGCCGGAAGGCCGCCTGGCGCTCGTCAAGCGGGCGGGAGCGGTCCATCACGATCCGGTAGTCCGCCTCGCGCAGCACCTGGTTTGGGATTCGGGCGGGCCAGAACGTCGGCAGCACCGTGGAGATACGCCGCTGGTACCCCGACCGGCAGCTGGCGGCGTCGTTGTGCCAGGGCACGCCGAGCCAGCAGGTCAGGTCGCCGGGGCGACAGCCCTGCAGTGGACCTCGTTTCCCAAAGACGCCGTTGCGCGTCAGCTTCGGGCCCCAATCTGTGGCGGGCTCGGTCGAGCGGACGTCAAGGCGGAACGGCCGCTCCCACAGCGACGCGATCCGCAGCGTCCACGGCGCCTCGATGCCCGGATGGAACGCGCCGCCGAGGCACGACTCGAGCGCGGCCCTGTCCAGTGCCCGCGTTTGCTCCTCCACCTCGAGCGACTCGAGAGGGGGGTGGCCCGAGAACACACGGTCGCCGTCGTCGACGTACCGCCCGTCGGCCCACGCGCCGAGCTTGGCGTACTGCAGCGGCGTGACCGTCAGCCACTGGCGGATGTCCTGCTGCGGGACGTTGACGTCGTCGCCATACATATCCGGAATCGCACCCGGCTGCGACGTGAGATACGCCGGCTTCCGAAAGCGGCGAAAGAGCGAACGGTGGAACGCACGTGCGCGGCGGTCCGAAAGCCGGGCGATGTTCTCGTCTGTCTGCCAGTCCTCCTGGCTGCCGAACCCGTTGCTCAGGAAGAAGCCTTCGTTGACCCACTGCATATCGGTCATCCGCGCGAAGATCGGGAAGATGTCGTCGGCGAAGCTGACCTCGCCCGCGTCCAGCTGCCCGGACGCGACGAACATCGAGCGGACGGCGTCGTAGAGCGTGACGAGGCCGGTCCGCATTGCGGGGCCGTAGTTCGGAGGCGTGACGAGCACCCACGCCGGATTCGCTTCGATCGTTCGCCCCTCGATCTGGACGGTCGCGTGAACGGGGCCGTCGCAGACATCATCGGCCCAGCCGTCGTTCCCCGCGAAATTCGTGAGGGCGTTGCCGCCGTTCGAATACGCGCGGCCGGGGCCCGGAAGGACGACGAGGCGGCCCTGCCCGTCCGTCATCACTTCCCCGAGATCGACGTCCTGGCCTAGGAACGTCCCGCCGAGCGCGACCGGGCGGGCGGCCGCGCCGGTCAGACGCCGCTCCCCCGGGAAGATCACGAGCTTCTCCCTGTGGCGCACGTCGGGGTTGCGCCGCGGCGCGCTCTGCGTATTCGGGATGTCGAAGGGAGTCGAGAAGTCGTACCAGGCGGCCTTGGTGTTGGCGAGGGAGACGCGCCACTCGATGTCGGCCTCGGCGGTCGTGAGCTCGCGAACCGGCCGTCCCGCTTCGTCGAGGCCGTAGACGCGGAACCGCGCCGCCTGCTTCGCGACGGCACCGTCGCCGTCCTTGAAGCCCCCGCGCGCCCGTGGCAGCGCCCCAGGAACTTCCGGCCCGAAGAAGAACGAGTCGGGGCTGTTGCCGACGCGGGCGATGCCGAGCGTGGGGTGGATAGCGGCCCGAACGATCCGGTGGTCGTCGTCTCCGCCGGCGCAGCCGGCCGCCGACGGAAGGGTGAGAAGCGCGGCGGCCGCGGCGCTCCGCTCGATGAACTCACGCCGGGTCATCAGTCCGGGGCCCGACATCACCGGCTGAGCGTAACCCGCAACCGGTTCGAAGATTTGGTCGAGCAGCGCTTCGGAGTTTGTGGCAAGCGGCGCGACGCTTCGCCCCGGCTCGGCCTCGCGCCTTGTCGATCCGCGCTTTCTCGGCGGTCTGCGACCCGCGCGGCCGGGCGTGGTCGGCCTACAAGCCGGCTTCGGCGGCGCGTGTGAGCACGTACTCACCGGCCGTAACTGGGTCGTAGCGTCTGCCGTCGCCCAGCGTGTCGATCATGGCGTCGTTGCGCGGGTTGTGGAAGAAGACGAGCGACTGCCGCCGTGGCGACGCGCCGCCTGCGCCGACGACACGGTGGAGCGTCGAGACCCAGCGGTCGCCGGTCCAGCGCTGCATCAAGTCGCCGATGTTCACGACGAAGC
>JALZFG010000461.1 GCA_030861645.1 Actinomycetota bacterium | reverse complement strand
CTCGCGGGCCTCGGGGAGGCGGAGACGGCGGCATTCATCGCCGCCGCGGTCGTCCTCCTGTACGCGGGCTTCGTGGCTCGGCGGTAGCGCCTGGAGCGGGCACGGCGGCCCGCGGCGAGCGTTCCTCTTCGGGCACGATCAGCGGGTCGCGCCCTACTCGCCGATCGCCTTGAGGACGACGCGCTTCCGCCGCCGCCCGTCGAACTCCGCGTAGAAGACCTGCTCCCAGGGGCCGAGATCGAGCTTGCCGTCGGTGATCGGCAACACGACTTGGTGCGACATCAGGTGGCGCTTCAGATGCGCGTCCGCGTTGTCCTCGCCGTCGTTGTGCCGGTACTGGTCGACGGGCTCGTGCGGCGCGAGCCGCTCCAGCCAGTCGTCGAAGTCGCGGATCAAGCCCGACTCGGCATCGTTGACGTAGACGGCCGCCGTGATGTGCATCGGCGAGACGAGGCAGAGACCGTGGGCGATGCCCGACGCGCGGACGAACTCCTCCACCTCGCCCGTGATGTTGACGTAGTCGCGGCGATTCGGCGTCTGGAACCAGAGGTAGTCGGTCGCGTGCTTCATCGAGCGACAATCTACGGCCGGATCACCCAACGGGGGCGGGTCCGAGAACGTGCGTACTGCGCCGGGAGCGAAGGGCTCGCCGGTGTCTGGCCCGGTTCGCGCCAGCGCTTCCGCCACCCGGGGGCAGCCTCGTGACGGGCGCCGGCGCGCCCGCCCCGGGCGGGGTCAGCGCGCTGGGTACTGAGGCCTCTCGTCGACCCCCGCAGCCTCGGGCTCCCCGAGCAGGTCGTCGAAGAGCGACCGGTAGTGGACGACCGCCTGTCGCAGCTCCTCCGTCGTCGCCTCGCCGCGTGCGTTCGCGGCGGCGGTCCTGTTCGCCGCGCGGTAGTTCTCGACGAGGTGCGGGTGGTCGACGGAGATGTCCGCGGCTCGCCGCTCGAAGTCCTCGTCGACGGGGTAGCCGCGGTCCCGCATCACGTCGTTCACGAGCCTGTCGGCGTCCGTGACCGCGCCGCCGGGGTCGTCGACGAAGCGCTCCTGAACAACGCGCCAGCGCTCGGCGTAGCGCTCGCGCGCCGCGGGCGCAAGGGGGCGGATCTCGAGCTCCTCACGGCGCTCGCGGCGCTCCTCGAGCTCGGCCTCCGCCTTCCGGCGAGCGCCGGTCTCGTCGACCGTGCGGTCGTACTCGGGACCGAATTGCTCGCGGAGCCTGCCCGTCCTGCGCCGGCGCCCGGCCATCCAGAGCGCGAGCAAGACGATGATCACGGCCACCGCCGCGACTGCGATCACGATCCACACCCAGGTATCCATTCAGCTCTCCTTTCCCCCGATCGAGCGACGCGTACCCGTCGTCGCGACGTCGGAAACCGCCGCCGGCTACGCGCGCAGCCTCTCCCGGAGGAGCTCGTTGACGACCTTCGGGTTCGCCTTGCCCGCGGTCTGCCGCATCACCTGGCCGACGAAGTACCCGAGCAACCCCTCCTTGCCGGCGCGGTAGGCGTCTACCTGCGTCGTATTCTCGGCCAGCACGCGGTCGATGAGCGGCTCGAGCTCGCTTGGAGCGCTGATCGCCCCGTCCGCGAGGTAGCGCTCGGCGGAGAAGCCGGGATCCGCGCTCGCCGCGAGCGCTTCCGCAAACGAGGCGCGCGGGATCCGGTCGCGCGCCTCGATCAGCTTCGCCAGCTCGCTCGCGTCGGCTGCTTCCGGGTCGATGCCTGTCGCCGCGAACTCGTTCATGACGACGTTCGCCGCGGCGCGAGGATCGGCCCCGGCAGCGACGAGCCGCTCGTAGAGCGCCGACCGGCCGCTCGTGACGAGGCCGGCGGCGAGGTCGAACGCGAGCCGCTCCTCGAGCCGGCGGATGCGGGCGCCCGGAAGCTCGGGCAGCTCGTTGCGGAGGCGATCGACGAGCGCCCGTTCGGGGGCCAGCGGGACGAGGTCGGGCTCGGGAAAGTAGCGGTAGTCGTCCGCCTCCTCCTTCGTCCGGTGCGGCGTCAGCCCGTTCGTATCCGGGTCGTAGTCGTAGGTCTCTTGGTCGACGACGCCGCCCGACTCGTACAGCGCGATCTGGCGCGCGACCTCGGCCTCGATCCCGCGCGCGACGAAGGTGAACGAGTTCATGTTCTTCAGCTCCGTGCGCGTCCGAAGAGCCTCGCCGCGGCGGCGGACGGAGACGTTCGCGTCGCAGCGAAGCGTCCCCTTCTCCATCTCCGCGTCGGAGATGCCGAGCTCAATGATGGTCTGGCGCAGGAGCTGGAGGAACCGCTTCGCGTCGTCGGCGGAGTGCAGGTCGGGGCGGGTGACGATCTCGACGAGCGGCGTCCCGCCGCGGTTGAAGTCGACGAGCGAGTCCGCCGCGCCCACCATCCGTCCCGTGCCACCGCCGACGTGGACCGTCTTGGCGGCGTCCTCCTCGAGATGCACGCGCACCATCCCGACCTCGGTCGCGCCGTCTGCGCTCGGCAGGAGGAACCGTCCGTCCACGCACAGCGGGAGGTCGTACTGTGAGATCTGGTAGCCCTTCGGAAGGTCGGGATAGAAGTAGTTCTTGCGGTGGAAGAGCGCGCGGCTGCTGATCTCGCAGTCAAGCGCGAGACCGAGCTTGATCGTCCACTCGATCGCCTTCGCGTTCGGAACGGGGAGGGTTCCGGGGTGTCCGAGGCAGACGGGACACGTGCGGGTGTTCTCCGGCTCGCCGAAGCGGACCTCGCAGCGGCAGAACATCTTCGTCCGCGTCTTCAGGTGCACGTGGATCTCGAGGCCGATTACGGGTTCCCAGCTGTTCACCGCGCGAGCCGCGAGGGGACGACGTCGAAGTCGAGCGCGCGCTCGAGCGCGTGCCCGGCCCGAAAGAGCGTGTTCTCCGAGAACTGCGGTCCGATCAGCTGCAGCCCGACGGGAAGGCCGTCGGAGAGCCCGCACGGGATCGAGAGGCCCGGGAGGCCGGCAATGTTGGCCGGGATCGTCAGCAGGTCGGAGAGGTACATGGCGAGCGGATCTGCCGTCTTCTCGCCCAGGCGGAAGGCGACCGTCGGCGAGGTCGGGCTGGCGATCAGATCGAAGCGCTCGAAGACGGCGGCGTGCTCCTGCCGAATGACCGTTCGCACCTTCTGGGCCTGCCCGTAGTAGGCCTCGTAGTAGCCGGCGGAGAGCGCATACGTGCCGAGCATGATCCTGCGCTTCGGCTCATCGCCGAACCCGTCGTCTCGGGTGCGCTCGTACATCTCCAAGCGTCCGCCGTCGCCGTCCACCGAGGCGCGAAAGCCGTAGCGGACCCCGTCGTAGCGCGCGAGGTTCGACGAAGCCTCGGAGGGCGCGATCAGGTAATAGCAGGGAAGGCCGTAGCGCAGGGAGCGCGGGAGAGCGCACTCGCCGACGTCCGCGCCGCGCGAGGCGGCGACGTCGAGCGCGTGTGCGACCCTCTCCCTGACGCCGGCCTCGATCCCCTCGGCCTCGATCATCTCCCTCGGGACGCCGATGCGCAGGCCGTCGAGGCTCTCATCCTCTGGAATCTCGATCGGCTGCGGCAGCTCGACCGTCGTCGAGTCGCAGGGGTCGCGCCCGGCGATGATGCGGTAGAGGAGCGCGCAGTCGCGAACGGTCTTCGCGAGCGGCCCGATCTGGTCGAGGCTCGAGGCGAAGGCGATGATGCCGTAGCGCGAGACGGTGCCGTAGGTGGGCCGCAGTCCGACGACCCCGCAGAGGGCCGCGGGCTGCTTGACGGATCCGCCGGTGTCCGAGCCGAGCGCCCAGGGAGCGAGCCCGGCGGCGACAGCCGCGGCCGAGCCTCCCGACGAGCCGCCGGGGACGCGCTCGAGGTTCCACGGATTCCGCGTCGGCCCGTAGCCCGAATTCTCCGTGGACGACCCCATCGCGAACTCGTCCATGTTCGTCTTGCCGAGGAGCGGCAGGCCTGCTTCCTTGCACCGCGAGACGACCGTCGAGTCGAAGACCGGCCGGTACCCGGCGAGGATCCTCGAGCCCGCCGTCGTCTCGATCCCCTTCGTCGTGATCACGTCTTTGAGCGCGATCGGGACGCCGTCGCCCTCGGCCTCGTCGACCGTGCGCAGGTACGCGTGGAGCTCGCCGTCACGCTCGGCGATCGCATCGAGGTAGCAGCGATGGAGCTCGGCGGCCGAGAGCTCGCGCCTCCGGACCAGCGTCATCGCCTCCTCCGCCGTCAATCGCAGCGTGTCGATCACGCGGCCGCTCCCGTAACGACCCCCAAGGGGTCCCCCGAGACCCCTGTAGACAGCGTATGCCGCCGGCGCGCACGCGTGGGAGACGAATCCGCGACGAAAGCGTGTCGTCGTACGTCGACGGCGAGAGCGTCGCCCGGGTGGATCGGGCTGCTTCGAGTCGTCATCGCGTCGTCTTTCGGTCTACGCCGCCGGCACGCGGAAGAAGCGACCGTCACGGTCGGGAGCGTTCGCGAGCGCCTCGTCGACCGGGAGCGAGGGGCGCGGCGCGTCCTCGGCCCAGACGTTCACCACGTCGAGCGGGTGCGACGTCGGTTCGACCCCGGTCAGATCCAGCTCGGCGACGGTACCGACGGCGTCCAGAATCGCGCTGAGCTGCTCCTGGAAGCGCTCGACCTCCTCGTCCGTCAGGGCGAGCTCCGCGAGCTTCGCGACGTGAAGGACTTCCTCTCGCGAAAGCGCCACGCCTCAATCCTCTCAGAAATGATGCGGGCCCCTGCGCGGGGCCCGCGGGCAATCTCGATCGGAATCGACTCAGATCGCCTGGACGTTCGCCGCCTGCAGGCCCTTCTGGCCCTGCACGACCTCGAACTCCACGCGTTGACCCTCGGTCAGCGTCTTGTACCCCTCGCCCGCGATCGCGGTGAAGTGAACGAACACGTCCTCCCCACCCTCGCGCTCGATGAAGCCGTAACCCTTCTCGTTCGAGAACCACTTCACGGTGCCCTGAGCCAAACGTGCCTCCTTTACAAACAACAACGACGGCCCGGGCACCGAGCCGCCGAGCTTGCAATTACCGGCGCCACCATACCAGGCTCACGAAAACTCGGACGAGCCACGGCGGTGCCGGGCGGCGCGGACCGTGTTCTCGAGGAGCATCGCGATCGTCATCGGCCCCACGCCGCCGGGAACCGGCGTGAAGAACCCAGCGCGCTCGGAGACGCCCGGGTCGACGTCGCCGACGAGGCCCGCGTCGGTCCGGTTCTGACCCACGTCGACGACGGCCGCGCCGGGCTTGACCATGTCGGCGTGAACGAGCGCCGCCCGGCCGGCCGCGACGACGAGCACGTCCGCCGCCCGCGTCTCATGGCCGAGATCCGCCGTTCGGGAGTGGCAGATCGTTACCGTCGCATTCGCCTGGAGCAGCAGGTGCGCCACCGGCTTGCCGACGATCTCGCTCCGACCGACCACGACAGCGTGAGCGCCAGTCAGCTGGACACCGTACTCAGCGAGCAGCGCCATGATCCCGAGCGGCGTCGCCGGCACGATCGTCGGCCGCCCGAGGTAGAGCTGACCGGCATTCAGCGGGTGGAACCCGTCGACATCCTTCGTCGCGTCGACGGACCGCATCACGCGCGGCTCGTCGACGTGCGTCGGGAGCGGAGACTGAACGAGAATCCCGTCGACGGTCGCATCGGCGTTGAGCGTCGCGACGAGGGCGAGCACCTCGTCCTGCGACGTCTCAGCGGGGAGCCGGTAGTCGACCGGCTCGATGCCCACCTCCCGCGCCGCCTCATGCTTTCGGGCGATGTAGTAGTGCGACGCGGGGTCCTCGCCGACGAGGACCGTCGCGAGCCGGAGCGACCCGAGCTCGCGCGCCTCCTCGGCAACCTGCTTGCGGACGCGGGCCGCGAGCGCTCTGCCGTCCATCAGCGTCGCCATGGACGCCAGAGCGTACTGGCGAGCTGCTTCTCCCCGCGCTCCTGGTAGACCTTCGGGGATGCGTCGTGCCCCCGCGATCGTGCTCGTGCTCGCGCTGGCGGTAGCCGCCCTGGTCGGGGTCGCCCGCGCCAGCTTTCCCGGGCGCGACGGCCAGCTCATCTTCGCGGCGCGGATCGAGACCGACTGGGAGATCTACTCGATGCGTGCCGACGGGAGGGGCATTCGGAAGCTGACGAATAACCGTCTCGACGACTCCGCGCCCGCATGGTCACCCGACGGCAGGCGCATCGCCTTCCGGAGCGAGCGGACGGGCAATCCCGAGATCTTCTCCATGCGCGCCGACGGGCGCTCCGTCAAGCAGCTGACGCGACGCAGCCTCCCGGACACCCGCCCGGCGTGGTCGCCCGACGGCCGGCGGATCGTGTTTCAGCGCTACCACGAGGGCGGGAGCGACTTCGTTCCCCTCCAATCCGAGATCGCCGTGATGAATGCCGACGGCACGCACGTGCGCGAGGTCGCGCGCAACCCGCGGCAGGACATGAATCCGGCCTGGTCGCCGAGCGGCCGGACGATCGTCTTCCGTAGCAACCGCGACGGCAACTGGGAGCTCTTTGCGGTGCGCCCCAACGGAACGGGGCTTCGGCGCCTGACGAACAACCCCGCCTTCGACACGAACCCTTCGTGGTCGCCCAACGGGCGCTCGATCGCATTCGCGAGCGATCGGGCGGAGGCGGGGAACTTCGAGATCTACGTGATGAACGCCGACGGGACGAACGTCCGGAGGCTGACGAACAACCCCGCGTCAGACATCGAGCCCACCTGGTCGCCGAGCGGGAGCCGCATCGCCTTCACGAGCGACCGGGACGGCTCGCTGCAGATCTACTCGATGACGGCGAATGGGCAGGACGTGCGCCGGTTGACGAGCCGAGGGCTCGCGAGCCGCGGCGCGGACTGGCAGCCAAGCCGGGCCCGCTAACGCGAACCGCGCACGGTCGCCCGGTATCGGTAGGGC
>JALZFG010000455.1 GCA_030861645.1 Actinomycetota bacterium | reverse complement strand
TCCGTCCCGTGCTCCGGCCCGCGCTCTCGCTCGCCTTCGTGGGGACGATCCTGACCGCGTGCGTGACCGGTCTCGCCGCCGCCGCGCTCTTCGACTTCTCGTCGCTCGAAGGTCTCCTGCTTGGCTCGATCCTCGCCGCGACCGACGGCGCGGCGATCTTCGCGCTCCTCCGGGGCTCGACGCTGCGACGGAGGCTCGCCCGGACGCTCGAGGGGGAAGCGGGTCTGAACGATCCCGTCGCCGTCCTGCTCGTGCTCGGCTTCATCGCCTGGATCCAGCGCCCGGGGTACGGAATCGCGGACATGGCGGCCCTCTTCGCCCGGGAGCTCGCGATCGGCGCCTCGGTCGGCCTCGCGACCGGCCTCGTTGCCGTGCAGGCGTTTCGGCGCATCAGGCTCACGAACGCCGGGCTCTACCCGGTGGCTTCGGTCGCCGCTGCCGCGCTCGCCTACGGCTCCGCGAGCGTGGTGCACGGCTCCGGCTTCCTGGCCGTCTACCTCGCCGGTCTCGTCCTCGGCACTCTCCCGATCCCCGCCCGTCCGATCGTCGACGCGTTTCACCAGGGCGCGGCCTGGGTCGCGCAGATCGCAGTCTTCCTCACCCTGGGCCTGCTCGTCTTTCCCGCACAGCTCGACGAGGTCTGGGTCGAAGGCACGATCATCGGTCTCGTCAGTGTCGCGGTCGCTCGGCCGCTCGCGGTCGCGGTCGCGACCGCAGCCGAGCGGTTCAGCTCGCGCGAGCGGCTCGTGCTCGGCTGGGCCGGCCTGCGCGGCGCGATCCCCGTCGTCCTCGCCACGTTCCCGGTCATCGAGGGTGTGCCGAGCAGCGTTCGCTTCTTCAATATCGTCTTTTTCGCCGTCGTCATCTCCACCCTGCTGCAAGGCGCTACCTTCGAGCGCTTCGCCCGCGCTCTCGCCGTCACCACGACCAAGCCGGCGCTCCCCCGACCGGCCGGGGACACGGGGACGATCCGCCGGCTGGGTGCCGAGACGCTCGAGTGGCAGGTGCAGCCCGGCGACGCGATCGTGGGTCGACGTGTGCGCGACCTCGGCCTTCCCCGCGACGCCCTGATCACGCTGATCGTGCGCGACGGCGAGGCGATTCCGCCGCGCGGCTCGACGCGCATCGAAACGGAAGACTCCCTCTACCTTCTCGTCCGCCACGAAACCTCGGACGACGTCCTCGAGCTCCTCGATCGTTGGCGCGAGGGGCCGCTGGACGACGGGGCTGCCGAGCGCGAGCGCGCCGACCAGCCGGCTGAACGTTGATGGCGGGGCACGCGAACGTCGTCAACCTGCCCGAAGGGATCAGCGCTTGCCTCTTCGACCTCGACGGCGTCCTCACCGAAACGGCGAAGATCCACGCTGCAGCGTGGAAGCAGATGTTCGACGACTTCCTGCGTGAGTGGGCCGACCGGACGGGCGAGCCGTTCCGCCCCTTCGACCGCCCGACCGACTACGACGAGTACGTCGACGGCAAGCCGCGCCTGGACGGCGTGCGCTCCTTCCTCGAGTCGCGGGGGATCGAGCTGCCGATGGGGTCGCCCGCCGACCCGCCGGAGGCGGAGACCGTGCACGGGCTCGGGACGCGCAAGAACGAGCTCGTCCTCGAGCTGATGCGCGCGCAGGGAGTCCGGCCGTACGAGGGGTCCGTTCGCTTCGTCGAGGCCGTACGCGATCAGCGCCGTGGGCGCGCCGTCGTCTCGGCGAGCACGAACTGCCACGACGTGCTCGTCGCCGCTGGGATCGAGCACCTCTTCGAGGTGGAGATCGACGGCGTGGTCGCCGAGCGCGAGCGCCTGGCCGGCAAGCCGGCCCCGGACACATTCCTCGCAGGGGCGAGAGCGCTCGCCGTCGAGCCCGCCCAGGCCGCCGTCTTCGAGGACGCGCTCGCGGGCGTCGAGGCCGGACGCGCAGGCCGGTTCGGCTGGGTGGTCGGCGTCGACCGCACCGGGCAGGCGGACGCGCTGCGTCGCCGCGGCGCCGACGTCGTCGTGCACGACCTCGCAGAGCTCCTGGAGCCCCGGTGATCGGAGCCGACGTCTTCGCCGTCGAGCCGTGGTCGGTGCCCGAGCGGAAGCTCCACCTCGATCTGCTGCCGGTCACGGAGTCGATCTTCGCGCTCTCGAACGGCCACATCGGGCTGCGAGGCAACCTCGAGGAAGGAGAGCCGTTCGGACTGCCGGGGACGTACCTGAACGCCTTCTACGAGATCCGTCCCCTGCCGTACGCCGAGAGCGGCTACGGCTACCCCGAGGCGGGGCAGACGATGATCAACGTCACGAACGGGAAGTTGATTCGCCTGCTGGTGGACGACGAGCCCTTCGACGTTCGCTACGGCACGCTGGTGCGCCACGAGCGCCTGCTCGACCTCCGCGCCGGCGTCCTACAGCGCGAGGTGGAGTGGGTCTCGCCCGCGGGGCAGGGCGTGTTCGTGCGCTCGACGCGGCTCGTGTCATTCGTCCAGCGCGCCGTCGCCGCGATCCACTACGAGGTCGAGCCCATCGGCGAACCGGCCCGTATCGTCGTCCAGTCGGAGCTCGTCGCGAACGAGGCCGAGCTGCAGGACGAGGACGACCCGCGGGCGGCGGCGGCCCTCCGCGCGCCGCTCGTGGCCGAGCACCACGGGCACCGGGAGCTGCGCGCCGGGCTCGTGCACAGGACGCGAGCGAGCGAGCTCCGGATGGCGGCGGCCATGGATCACATCGTCGCGGGCCCGGACGGAACGGTGACGGCTGCGGAGAGCGAGCCCGACCTCGCGCGGGTGACGATCACGACCGAGCTCGAGCCGGGTCAGCATCTGCGGCTCGTGAAGTTCCTCGCGTACGGCTGGTCGAGCCAGCGGTCGTTCCCGGCGCTCCGCGACCAGGTCGACGCCGCCCTCTCGGCCGCGAAGCACACGGGCTGGGAGGGGCTGCGACGAGGACAGCGGGAGTACCTCGAAGACGTGTGGGCGCGCGCGGACGTGGAGCTCGACGGCGACGCGCCGCTGCAGCAGGCCGTTCGCTTCGCGCTCTTCCACGTGCTGCAGGCGGGCGCCCGCGCTGAGCAGCGCGCGATTCCGGCGAAGGGACTGACCGGGCGGGGCTACGACGGGCACAGCTTCTGGGACATGGAGATGTACGCCCTCCCGGTCCTGACGTACGTCGCGCCCGACGCCGCCGGCGACGCCCTCCGCTGGCGCCACGCCACGATGGACCTTGCGCGGGAGCGCGCCCGCCAGCTCTACCTGGAGGGTGTGACGTTTCCTTGGCGGACGATCCGGGGTCAGGAGTGCTCGGGCTACTGGCCGGCCGGTACGGCCGCCTTCCATGTCAACGCGGCGGTCGCGGATGCCGTCCGCCGCTACCTCGCCGCCACGGGCGACGAGCAGTTCGAGCGAGGGCCCGGACTCGAGCTCCTCGTCGCGACGGCTCGGCTCTGGTGCTCGCTCGGCCACCACGACGCGGAGGGCGGGTTCCGGATCGATGGCGTCACCGGCCCCGACGAGTACACGGCGCTCATCGACAACAACGTCTACACGAACCTGATGGCGGCACGGAACCTCCGGACCGCCGCCGAACTCGCCAGCCGTCACCCGCAGCACTCGGCCGCGCTCGGCGTCGACGAGGACGAGGCGGCACACTGGCGCAGCGCCGCCGACGCGATGGTGATCCCCTTCGACCACGAGCTCCGGGTTACACCCCAGGCGGAGGGGTTCACGCGCTACCGCCCATGGGACTTCGAGCGAACCCCGCCCGACGAGTATCCGCTTCTCTTGCACTTCCCGTACTACCTGCTGTACTCAAGCCAAGTCGTCAAGCAGGCCGACCTCGTGTTCGCGCTCTACGCCTGCGGCGACCGCTTCGACGCCGACCAGAAGGCGCGCGACTTCGAGTACTACGAGCGGATCACCGTCCGAGACTCGTCGCTTTCGGCCTCGATCCAAGCGATCGTGGCCGCCGAGGTGGGCCATGTCGAGCTCGCCTACGACTATCTCGCCGAGACCGCGTTCATCGACCTGCGCGACCTCGCCTTCAACACCCGCGACGGCGTCCACCTAGCGGCGTTGGCGGGCACGTGGCTCTCCGTCGCCGCCGGCTTCGGCGGGATGCGCGACTACGGAGAGACGCTCAGCTTCGCCCCCCGGCTGCCGCCGAAACTGAACCGGGTGAGCTTCGGCCTCATCTACCGCGACCGGCGGCTGCGCGTGGAAGTTCGGCCACAAGGGGCACGATACGAGCTGCTGGAGGGAGACGCCGTGGACGTCGTTCACGACGGGGAGACGCTCACGCTCGCGCCCGGCGCGCCGCAGACCCGTCCCCTCGTCGCCGCGCCGCCGCGCGCAAGGCCGTCTCAGCCCCCGCGCCGATCGCCGCCCCGGTGGCACCGTGAGGGCTAGCTGGACGCCACAGCGCATGGCAGCGAATCAGCGGCGGCAGACCGCCCGCGGCCGGTCCAGACCCGCTCCGCACGAGCGCCCGCCTACGGGATGCTCTCCGTCGGCGTCGGCTCCGTCACCGTGGGCGCGGGCTCAGTTGTCGTCGCGCCGCTCGTGGTCGCGCCGCTCGTGCTCGTGGTCGGCGGCGCGGTCGTGCTCGGCGTCGTCTCCGCCGGCGTCGTTTGGGTCACCGTCTCCGCCGGTGCCTCGCCCGTCTCGACTCGCTCGGTCTGCGTCTCGCCCCTGTCCGTCTCAGCTGGCTGGCGCGAGTGTCGACGGCGGCTCGGGAAGAACGATCGGAGCTTCGTCGTTCCCGGCGGTCGTTCGTCATCCGCGGGAGGATCGTTCGATAACGACGCGTCGGCGCGCGGTTGAACCTACCGGAGTGAGCGCGGCGGTGCGCCAAGGCGAGCTCGGTCGTCAGCCCGTAAACGACGAAACGGCGGCTCGCGGACCTGCGAAGCGTGCGTTCCCGGCGTAAGGTGGACGGTGGCGCATGGCAATCGCCGAGCCCGACCAGGCTCTCGCGGAGCTGAAGGGAGACAGCCGCAAGCCGGAGCGTGCCTCGGCGGCGCGTCGCAGCGCGTCCGCCCGCCGAGATCCCGAAGCCGCGCGTGCCGCCGCCGACCCCGCTCTCTCGCTGGGTCGGAAGCGATGAGGAGGGCGCCGTGACGACGGTCGCGACAGCAGAGGACGGCGCGGCAACGGCAGTTCTGCACGTCGGCGGCCAGCACTACGCAACCGAGAAGGACGTCGTCGAACGGATGCTCGGACACCAGCCCGGCGTCCTCGCGGTCGAGGCCAACCCCGTCGCGCAGACGGCAACCGTCACCTTCGACCCGGCGACGACCTCCGTCGAGGAGCTCTCGCGCTGGGTCGAAGCGTGTGGCTACCACTGCGCCGGCCGCTCCGTGCCCGGCCACGTCTGCGACCCGCTCGCCGAAGAACGCCGCGACGCCCCGGCGCATGACCACGCGGCCGTGGAGCGCGCCGACCACGCGCACGGCCACGGGCACGGTGGCCATGCGGGCGTGTCGATGGCCGAGATGGTGCGCGACATGCGCAACCGCTTCCTCGTCGCCGCCGCGTTCGCGATCCCGATCGCGCTCTGGTCGCCGGTCGGCGATTTCCTGTTCGGCTCAACACCTCCGACCCCGTTCGGGATCG
>JALZFG010000427.1 GCA_030861645.1 Actinomycetota bacterium | reverse complement strand
TCCGCTCACGTTCGCCGTGATCCCGCGGAGCGCGTCCTGGTAGAGCGCCTCGAACGGAACCGACCAGGCGACGATCTTCGCGACGTCGACCAGCCGCTTCGCCGCGAGCGCGTGTCCGATGTTCCCGAGGAGCCCGGCGACGAGACCGGCGCCGAAGACCATGAAGACGGCGATCCCGTTCGCGGTCGAGGTCAGGAACACCGAGCCGAGCAGCGACACGGCGGCGACGATCAGGACGCCGGCCGCGAGCTCGAGGCCCGGCAGCACGATCCGATCGGGCCACCAGCCCGCGACGAGGCCCGTGATCAGCATCGACGCGAAGTACACGGCGAGCACATACGGGGCGCACACCGCCGCCGCGCCGAGAAACCGCGCCGCGAGCAGCGCCGGCCGCCCGATGGGCCGGACCACGAGCGGCTGGAGCAGGCCCCGCTCGGCATCGCCCTGAACGACTCCGAGCGTGAGGAAGACGGCGAGCACGACGCCGAGGAAGAGCGTCGCGAACATCGCAAGGCCGAACAGGAACGCCCCGGCGAACGTGCGCGAGTCGATGCCTGGCGGTGCAACGACGTCGCCGACGTGGGCGTCGACATACCACGTCGCGAGCCCGAACAGACCGAGAAAGACGGCGGTCAGGAGCACGACGACGAGGAAGACGCGGCGGCGGAGCGCCTCGCGAAGGCCGTAGCCGGCGATCGGGACGATGCCCGTCACTCGCCCTCCCCGCCCACGGCCTCCAGGTAGACGTCCTCGAGCGTCGAGGTGAGGACCTGCACGCGATACACGTTCTCCCCAGCCGCCACGAGGTCGGCGACGATGCGAGGCGCATCCTCACGCGTCGCTCCCGCGAAGAGGCGCGTCCCCGCCACGGTCTCGACCTCGACACCGCGAGCGCTGGCGAGCTCGGCCGGGGTCCCGGCAGCGACGACCTCGCCGGAGAGCACGATCGCAACGCGGTCGCAGACGAGCTCGACCTCGCTCAGCAGGTGCGAGTTGAGCAGCACGGAGACGCCGCGCCCGCGCAGCTGCTCGAGCAGCCGCCGAACCGTGCGGCGACCGACTGGATCGAGTGCGCTCGTCGGCTCGTCGAGGAGGAGGACGCGCGGGCCCCCGACGAGCGCCTGAGCGATTCCGAGCCGCTGCTGCATCCCCTTCGACATCGTCTCGACGCGACGACCGGCGGAGTCGGCGAGCCCGACGAGGTCGAGCAGCTCCCGTCGCTCGCCCGCTCCGCCGCGCGATCCGGTCAGCCGCTGGTGGAGCTCCAGGAGCTCGTCCGCGGTCATCCACCCCGGGAAGCGGAAGAGCTCCGCAAGGTAGCCGAACGCCGCGCGCGCCTCGCGCGTTCCCGCGGGCGCACCGCACACTTCCGCATGCCCGCGCGTCGCGCGCACGAGCCCGCACGCGATCTTGACGAGCGTCGACTTGCCCGCACCGTTCGGCCCGAGGAGTCCGACCAGCTCGCCCTCCCCGACGTCGAGGTCGACGCCGCGCAGCGCGTCGGTCGATCCGTAGCGCTTGTGCAGGTCGCGGACCGCGAGCGCGGATGCCACTAGAGGCGGCGGCGGCGCGCGAGCAGCACGGTGAGGAGGTAGAGCGGAATCGCCAGCCCTGCGAACAGGAAGACCGCGACACCCCACGCTGTCGCGTGTCGGCTCCCGCGCTTGCTCGCGTGAGCGAAGACTGCCATCGAGAGCCCGGCGGCGATCGCGACGACGAGGACGAACTCCGCCGGGCTCAGATCGCTGAGGTTGGTGAGCGCGGTCGGCGCCCGCACCCGTCAGTCGAGGCCGCTGAGCAGCTCATCGACGGTGAGCGCGCTCATCGACTGGATCTTGGCGCTCCCGCGCGCGCCGAGGGCGATCGAGACCTTCGCCATCGTCGCGTCGTCCGGCGCCTCGACGACGTTCACGAAGTCGAACGGTCCAAGCACGGCCCACTGGTGCAGGACGCGCGCTCCGAGCTCCTCGACGTCGCGGTTCACCTCTCTCAGCCGGTTCGGGTTGGCGCGCAGCGTCTGCAGTCCCTCGGCCGTCAGCGTCGACAGCAGGATGTATGTCGGCATCTGCCCTCCTTCTTCGCGTCCCGTGCGGAGCTTATGACGGGACCCGCTGCCGTGGCGGCGTCGCTCGTTCACGGCGCAGCGAGGCGCGGGCCGTCTGGTCGAAGTACAGCAGCGCCGCGCCGAGGAAGAGGAGCGGTGCGATGACGATGTCTGCCAGGACACTCGCGGCGAGCGTCGTCGCCTCGCCGTAGCCGCGGAGGAGGAAGAAGAGAACAGTCCTCGTCAGGAAGACCGCGATCGCGAGCGTCGCGAGGCCGCCGAGAGCGTGCACGAAGTCGGCTCGCGCGAGCTCGGTCGCGCGCCGGAACGACGCCGCAAGCCCGGGCCGCTCGATCACCGCGACCGGGACGGCGAGCCCGACGAAGGCGAGCCAGACGAGCCCCGGCAGGATGAAGACGCTCGCGAGGAACGGGAACGGGACGAAGACGAGCACGCCCGCCGCGAAGGCGATGAGAAGCGGGCGGCGCTCGGCCGGGGAATCCGACGCGAGCAACGCCGCCGCAATGTACGACGCCGTGAGCAGCACGGCCCCAGCGACCGGGACGAAGGCGAGCGCCGCGACGCGAGAGAGGTTCGCGGAGACGATGTCGATCGCGGCGGCCGGAATCCCGAGCGCGAGCGACGGCCAAAAGCGCCGCTGGTAGAGCCGCACCGTCTCCGCGACCAGCTGCCCGATCGTGCGCGTCTCGGGCGGGAGCGGCGGAGGCAAGCCGCGTTCTTCGGCCACCGTGTGCCATACCGTACGCGTGGGCGGACGACGCTCGATCTCGACGACTCGCTGGTCGAGGCGCCGCTCGCGCGCCATCCAGGGCGCCTCGAAGAAGCACGCGGTCGAGCACGCGGTCGGCTCGTCCCTCGAGGGCGACGCGGTCGCGCGGGCACCGAGCCCCCTCGCCGCCGTTCGCAGCGGAGCTGAGCGGCGAGGTGGGGAAGCGCGGCCCGAGCCAGCGGCGGCAGAAGTCGGGCGTCAAGGGCGTTCGGCTCCGACACGACTTAATCGCGACGTAAGGGAGGCCTAACACAACCGACGCCGACGGCGGCGATACTTGGGGCAGGACGACGAGGAGGTGGCATGCAAACCGAGAAGGCGACGTTTGCAGCAGGGTGCTTCTGGGGAGTCGAGGCCGCGTTTCGGCAGGTGCCCGGTGTGGTCGCGACCCGCGTCGGCTACACCGGTGGCACGAAGCCGGACCCGACGTACAAGGAGGTCTGCTCGGGGCAAACCGGGCACGCCGAGGCGGTCGAGGTGACGTACGACGCCGAGCGCGTCTCCTACGACGAGCTCCTCGACGTCTTCTGGGCGAAGCACAACCCGACGACGAGGAATAGCCAGGGTCTCGACATCGGCGCGCAGTACCGCCCGGCGATCTTCTTCCATTCGCCGGAGCAGGAGGCGGCGGCGCGCGCCTCGAGGGACGCGGTCGCGGCGCGCCTACGGCTGCCGTGGCAGAGAATCGCGACCGAGATTACGCCGGCGTCCGCGTTCTACCCCGCCGAGGAGTACCACCAGCGCTATCTCGAAAAGCATGGGCGCGCCACCTGCACGCCCGAGCTCCGGGAGCGCGAGAGCGCTCTGGTTTAGGCTGCGGAGGGAGGTCGCGCCCGCAGCCTACGCCCAGTCCAGCGGCTCGTAGCCGCTCGTCCGAGGAGCCGAGACGATGAGGATCTGCGCCGGCTGCGGTGCGTCGTTTCGCATCGTCCGCAGGACCCGCGGGTCGAGGCGGACGAAGGTCCCGCTCGGCGCCTCGTGCTCCTCGCCGTCGAGGATCGCTGTGACCGTCCCGGAGAGAACGATGAACACCTCCTCCTGGTCGCGGGGGCGTTCGTCGTGCTCCGGGATCGAGGAGCCCGGCTCGAGCTCGACGAGGTTCATCCCGAAGGACGTCAGGCCGAGCGAACGCCTTGCGAGCAGCCACCGTCCGGTCCGCTCGAAGCCGTCGCGGTGCTTGATCGTGAAGCCGTCGTCGCCGCTCACGGCACCGCGAGGCTACCGAGCCCGGCCGGGAACCCTCAACCACCCCGCCACGCGCGCAACCCGCAACCACGCGCAACGGTCTCGGCCGCGGCGCGCGCAACCCTCAACCAACCCTCAAGCGGGTCTGGCCCCCTTGAGGGTGCGAAGCCTCGCGCTCGAGCGTTCGACGCGTCCGCGGGACCCGAGGCCGGCGCGCGCGCAATCCGCCGTCGCCTCACAGATCGAGCTCGCGCGCCGCGAAGTACACGGCCTCGGAGAAGGTCGGGTACGGCTGGATCGTGTCGCGGAGGACGTCGACGGAGACCCGGGCCCGGATGGCGAGCGTCAGCTGCTGCAGCCACTCTCCCGCCTCCGGGCCGACCGCGACGGCGCCGACGAGGACGCGTCGCTCGGGATCCGCGAAGAGCTTGAGGAAGCCGTCGCGGCGCGGTCGCTCGTACGTGGAGAGCCGCGCCGGGAGGCGCCAGCGCGCCGCTACCAGGTCGTCGCCGCTCGTCGTGCCGACGGAGGCGATCTGCGGGTCGGTGAACGTCACCGCCGGGATGGCACGGTAGTCGGCACGGACGTGGCGGCCGGCGATGTCGGCCGCGGCGACGCGGCCCTGGTA
>JALZFG010000397.1 GCA_030861645.1 Actinomycetota bacterium | reverse complement strand
GTATCGGGTCGTGAGCCGCGAGATCGAGCGCGCCGAGCGCGCCCTCCCATCCAAGCGCGAGATGGGCGTCCTCGGCCCGGATCGGATACCCCTTCCACTCGCACACGAGCGAGAAGTCGGTCGGTTCCTGGAGCTCCAGGATGAGGACGCCGGCGCCGATCGCGTGCGGGACGCCGGCGGGGACGTAGACGACGTCGCCGGCCCGCACCTCGATCCGGTTCAGGGTCGCGAGCAGCGCCTCCGTGTCCTGGGCCTCGATCCAGGCCCGGTAGCGCTCGGGCGCGACCGTCTCGGCGAGGCCGATCCAGACCTGCCCGGACTCGGCGCGCGTTGCGACGACGATCCAGGCCTCGGTCTTCCCGAACGGCGAGCCGAGCCGCTCGCGCGCGAACGCCCGGCTGGGATGGGCGTGGACCGGCAGCCGCTCCGCGGCGTCGAGCAGCTTCACGAGCAGGCCCGTGGACGCGCCGACGCGCTCGGCGTGGAGGCGGCCGAGCCAGCCCGTGGGATCGTCCTCGATCGCGTCGCGGAGGAGCCGGCCGTCCGCGAGGCGTGACAACCCCGCCTGCGGCTCCGATCGTCCCGGGTTGGAGGCCGGGGTGACCGACCCTATCCAGTCCTCGGGGAAGAACCCGTCCTCTTCCACGTCCCCACGCAGGCGCGCGAGCAGGGCACCGCCGCGGTAGAAGCGGTAGACGCGGTTCGGAAGCAGCGCCTGGGCTTGCAACGCGCGTGTCATTGACACGACAAAGGCGTCGCTCCTAGTATTGCTCGTCCTGGCGGAAGCCTCCGAAGGAGGGATTGTGAAGGGTTCAAGCACGTGGAGGCGCGGGGGCGCTCTCCTGATCGTCGTCTGCGCGCTCGCGCTCGTCGCCACCGGCGCGGGCAGCGGGAAGCCGACCACGACGAGCGCGGGACCGCTCGTCGCGTTCCTCCTCCCCGAGAACGTGACCGTTCGGTGGGAGTCGAACGACAAGCCGCTCTTCACGAAGGAGCTGAGGCGGCTCGTCCCGGGCGTCAAGATCGACGTCCTCAACGCGCTCAACAGGCCCCAGACGCAGCAGTCGCAGGCTGAGGCCGAGCTGACGAAGGGGGCGAAGGTGCTCGTCGTCGCCCCGATCGACCAGAAGGCGTTCGCGGTCGTCGCCCGCAGGGCCGCCGCGCAAAAGGTCAAGGTCGTCGCCTACGACCGCCTGATCCGCGGGGCGCCGATCGCCGCGTACGACTCGTTCGACGGCGTCGCGGTGGGCAAGGCTCAGGGCAAGTGGCTCAAGGCTCACACCAAGAGGGGCGATCGCATCGCGATCATCAACGGCTCGTTCACCGACGACAACGCCCACCTCTTCCAGCGGGGGTACCTGAGCATCCTGAACCCGCTCTTCAGGTCGAGGAAGCGGATCCGGGTCGGACCCGCCGCGGGCACGTGGACGGATCGGTGGGACCCGCCGACGGCGCAGCGCGAGATGGAGCAGCTGCTGACGCGGTCGCGCAACCGGATCAACGGCGTCCTGTCGGCGAACGACGGCATGGCGGGCGGCATCATCGCCGCGCTCAAGTCCGCCGGGCTCGCGGGGAAAGTGCCCGTCACGGGCCAGGACGCGACGGTCGAGGGCCTGCAGCGGATCCTGATCGGGACGCAGGGCCAGACGGTTCTGAAGGACTTTCGCAAGCAGGCGAAGGCGGCCGCACAGATCACCGCGGCGCTCCTGAAGGGGAGGCTCCCGAAGAAGCTCTTCAACAAGAGAGTCAGCAACGGCGCCGGCAAGGTGCCGTCGGTCATCCTGCCCGTCAGGTCGATCGACAGGTCGAACATCGCTCCGCTCGTCAACGGCAGCTGGCTCACGCAGGTCTTCGGGACGACGAAGGCCAAGTTCTGCAGGGGCGTCCCGAAGCGAGGGCCCTGTAAGTAAGGCGTTCGCGCTGAGCGAGCACGGTGAACCGGAGGGAGGCGGCGGCCCCGCCGCCGCCTCCGACGGCCGCGTTCCGATCCTGGAGCTCAAGCGGGTCTCGAAGCGCTTCGGCGCCGTCGAGGCGCTGACGGGCGTCGACTTCGAGGTCTATCCGGGCGAGGTCGTCGCGCTCGTCGGGGACAACGGCGCGGGCAAGTCGACGCTCGTGAAGACGGTCGCGGGCGTGCACCAGCCGGACGGCGGAGCGATCTTCTTCGAGGGCAAGGAGGTGACGATCCACACCCCGAGCGACGCCACGCGCATTGGGATCGAGACCGTCTACCAGGACCTCGCCCTCTGCGACAACCTCGACGTCGTCGCCAACATGTTCCTCGGCAGAGAGCGCGCCGCCGTTCCGCACCTCGGTCCCCTGTCCGAGCTCGGGATGGAGAAGGAGGCGCTGGGCGTGCTGAAGGGCCTGAACGTGACGACGATCCAGAGCGTGCGCACGCCCGTGGCATCGCTCTCGGGGGGCCAGCGGCAGTCGGTCGCGATCTCGCGGGCCGTGATGTGGAACTCGAAGGTCGTGCTGCTCGACGAGCCGACGGCGGCGCTGGGCGTCGCCCAGACGGCACAGGTGATCGCGCTCATCAAGCGCCTGCGGGAGCAGAACCTCGGGATCGTCGTCATCTCGCACAACCTGCACGACGTCTTCGAGGTCGCCGACCGGATCATCGTCCTGCGCCTCGGAAGGCGGGTGGCGACGTTCGGGCACGACGAGACGACCCCCGAGCAGGTCGTGGCCGCGATCACGGGCGCGCGGAGGGAGGCGGCCTAGCTGGCGACGGCGACTCCCGAGCCGAGCGCGATCGAGGAAGCGGCCGAGGCGATCCGCCGTCGCGGTGCCCTCGCAGCGCCGCGAACGCTGGCGGAGTACGCCTGGCACCGCCTGCGGGCCGGCGAGTTCGGCGCGCTCCCCGTCCTGCTCGGGCTCGCGATCATCTGGACGTACTTCCAGACGCAGGAGAGCGCGTTCCTGAGCGGGCGCAACCTCTCCAACCTGGTGCTGCAGATCTCCGTCACGGGCACGATCGCGATCGGGATCGTGCTCGTCCTGCTCCTGGGCGAGATCGACCTCTCGGTCGGAGCCGTGGCCATCCTCTGCTCGGCGATCCTGGGTGCGAGCCTCGTTCGCCACGACTGGGTCTGGTGGCACGGCGTCCTGCTCATGGTCGTCATCGGCGCCGCGATCGGCTGTTTCCAGGGGTTCTGGTTCGCGGTCATCGGGGTTCCCTCGTTCGTCGTGACGCTCGCGGGCTTACTCGGCTGGCAGGGGGTTCAGCAACGGGTGCTCGGTACGACCGGGACGATCAACGTCTTCGAGGAGAACATCTCGGCGATTACGACCTCGTTCCTGCCGCACGTCTGGGGCTGGGTGCTCGCGATCGCTGCCTCGGCGCTGTACGCGTTTACCCGCGTCCAGGAGCAGCTGCGGCGCCGGCGCGCCGGCCTCCCCGCGCGCCCGATCGTGGTCGTCGCGTCCCGGACGCTGCTCCTCGCCGCGATCGCGCTGCTCGCGGTCGCGGTGCTGAACGGCTCGCTCAAGAACCACTGGGTCTTCGGCGACTACGACCTGGGGGTGCCGACGGCGGGCGTGATCCTCCTCGGGCTCGTCATCGTCTTCGCCTGGGTGACGACCAGGACGACCTTCGGTCGCTACGTCTTCGCGGTCGGCGGCAACGCGGAGGCGGCGCGACGCGCCGGAATCAACGTCGCCCTCGTCCGGATCGTCGTCTTCACGCTCGCCGGCGCCCTCGCCGCAGTCGGCGGCCTCATTCAGACGTCGCGGCTCGGCGCCGCGAGCCTCGCCGTCGACCCGGGACCGGTGACGCTGGAGGCGATCGCGGCGGCCGTCATCGGCGGCACCAGCCTGTTCGGTGGGCGCGGCAACATCTGGTCTGCGCTTCTCGGCGCGCTCGTGATCGGGAGCGTCGCGAACGGCCTCGACCTGCAGACGCAGCCGTCGTACGTGAAGCTCATGGCGGAGGGCGGGATCCTGCTCGCGGCGGTGACCCTCGACGCGGTCGCGCGGCGAGGCCGAGCCGCTGCCGGCCGCTAAGTCGCGCGCGAACTATCGCTCGCGCGGCGGCACGGGCGCCGGCGCGAGCTCGATGTTGTCGGGCTGCGCCGTCGCGAAGAGCATGTCGCGCGGGCAAGTCACTTCGATCGCCCGCTGGTCGGGATCCGTGCCGGGCGGTGGCCCAAGCGCAGGAACCAGGGCGATTCGGACGGACTCCGGGCTGTCAGGGTCGGACTTGACCTCGACGACGTGGCCGTCGAGGACGACGATCTGCCCCGGAGCAAGCTCACCGGCCGCGACCGCTTCGCGGAACGCGAGGCCGTAGGGCTTCTGCAGCTCCTCGTTCACGCGGTCAGCGTACACCGCTGCGCTTCGTCCCGGTAGGCGATCTCCTCGCGGGCTCAGTCCCGGTAGACGATCTCCTCGCGCGCGCCGGTCTCGCTCGAGCGGACGATCGCGTCGCAGACCTCGGCCGCCCGGTAGCCGTCGGCAAAAGTGGCGCCGTAGGGAGCGATGTCGCGGTCGCCGGCGATCGCGGTGAGCAGGTGGTGGATCTCGTGCACGAACGTGTGCTCCCACCCGATGATGTGGCCCGGCGGCCACCACCACTCCCAGAACGGGTGGTCGCTCTCGGTGACGAGCACCGTCTTGAAGCCGCGAGCGCGGTCGCCGTCGGCGCGGAAGACCTGGAGCTCGTTGAGTCGCTCGAGGTCGAAGGCGAGCGAGGCCTTGGAGCCGTTGATTTCCCACTGGAACGCGTTGCGGCGCCCGAGCGCGAGTCGTGTCGCCTCGATCGTGCCCACCGCGCCGCTCTCGAAGGTCACGGCGGCCTCGATCGCGTCGTCGACCTGTCGGCCGGGAAGGAACGTCCGCACGAGCGCGGACACGGCTTCGATCTCGCCGGCGAGGAACCGCGCGAGGTCGACCACGTGCGCGCCGAGATCGCCGAGGGCGCCGGAGCCCGCCTCGTCTGCGTGGAAGCGCCACGTGTCGAGCGCGGGATCGTCGCCCCAGTCCTGGAGGTAGCGGCCGCGGAAGTGGCGGATCTCGCCCAGCTCGCCGGCATCGACGAGCTCGCGGGCGAGCCGCATCGCCGGAACGAACCGGTAGTTGAAGGCGCACATGTGCCTGACGCCGGTGGCAGCGACGCGCTGCCAGATCTCGTAGCTCTCGTCGGCCGTCCGCCCGAGCGGCTTCTCGCACAGGACGTGCTTGCCGGCCTCGGCGGCGGCGATCGTCGGCTCGCGGTGCACCGCATTCGGCCCGCCGTTGTCGAACAAGCCGACGGTCTCGTCCGCGACGATGTCGCGCCAGTCCGTCGTCCAGCGCTCGTACCCGTAGCGCCGGGCCGCATTGGCGACGGCGTCCTCGGTGCGGCCGGCGATCGCGACGAGCCGCGGCACGAGCGGAGGCGGCCAGGTCATCGAGGCGATCGTCCGGTAGGCGTTCGAGTGCGCCTTGCCCATGAACTCGTACCCGAGCATGCCGACGCCGATCTCGCGCAGCTCGCCCGCTGCCCGCACCTCCGGCCGCGCGCCGATCCCGGTTTGCCGCTCGTCGACGGTCATCGGCCCGTCGCCTGCATCGCCGCGTCGAAGGCGAGCTCCGACGGCGCGAAGTCCACGCGGCGGACGAAGGCGAGCGCGTCGGGCGCGCCCCAGTCGCGGTCCATCCCGGAGTCCTCCCACTCGATCGACAGCGGACCCGCGTAGCCAATTCGGTTGAGCGCCCGAAGGAACGACTCGAAGTCGACGTCGCCGTGTCCGGGAGAAACGAAGTCCCAGCCCCGCTCGGTCTCGCCGAAGTTCAGGTGACCGCCGAGGATGCTCTTTCGCCCGTCGAGCCTCCTGCGCGCGTCCTTCACGTGAACGTGGTAGATCCGGTCGGCGAACTCCTCCGCGAACGCGGCCGCGTCGAGGAACTGGTGCGCGAGGTGGCTCGGGTCGAGGTTGAGGCCGAAGGCTTCGCGCCTCCCGATCGCCGCGAGCGTCTTCCGCGTCGTGACGAAGTCGTACGCGATCTCGGTCGGGTGCACCTCCAGCCCGAAACGCACGCCTTCCGCGTCGAAGACGTCGAGGATCGGCTCCCACCGCTCCGCGAAGTCGTCGTAGCCTCGCTCGATTTCCGCGAAGTCGTTCGGGGGGAACGAGTAGAGCATGTGCCAGATGCTCGAACCGGTAAAGCCGTTCACCTGCGTGACGCCGAAGGCGGCCGCGGCGCGAGCGGTGTCCTGCATCCGCTCGGCGGCCCGGCGACGGACACCCTCCGGCTCGCCGTCGCCCCACACCTCGGCGGGAAGGATCGCCCGGTGGCGCGCGTCGATCGGATCGCACACGGCCTGGCCGACGAGGTGCGCGCCGAGGGCCCAGCACGCGAGGCCGTGCCGACCGAGCAGCTCTCGGCGCGTGCGGAGGTAGGACGGGTCGGCGAGCGCCTGGTCGACCTCGATGTGGTCGCCCCAGCACGCGAGCTCGAGCCCGTCGTAGCCCCAGGACGCGCACTTGGCGGCGACGTCCTCCACCCCGAGATCCGCCCACTGCCCCGTGAACAGCGTGAT
>JALZFG010000376.1 GCA_030861645.1 Actinomycetota bacterium | reverse complement strand
GGCTATCGGCTCGGAGACGGAGGAAGCCCAACGGCGGGTGCAGACTCTGACTTCCGACATCCTCGACCGGGTGGGGTCGGGGACGCGAGAGGCCGAGTCGCGCCTGCATGCATTGACGGTGCTGATCGCGGATACCGTCTCGAGTGGCGCGCAGGACGCCGAACGGCGTCTGCACGAGCTCGCGACGGCGGTCGCAGCGGCGCTCGGCTCTGGTGCGGAGGACGCGGAGCGGCGGCTCAACGAGGCTGCGCTTACGATCTCGGAGCGCGTCGGCTCCGGCGCCGAACACGCCGAAGTTCGCCTGCGCGCCCTGTCCGACTCGATCCCGCAAGCAATCGAAAGCGGTACGAGCGAAGCGGAGCGCCGCATCGCCGCGCTGACGACCTCGACGACGGCGGCGCTGCAGGCCGGTACCGAGGACTTCCAACGCCGCATCGGCACGGCCGGGGCAGCCGTGATCGAGTCGCTGAGCGGAACGGCGCAGGAAGCCGAACGCATCCTGAGCACGGCAGGAACGTCGAGCGCCGAAAGCATCCGCTCGAGCGCGGCGGAGGCCGAGCGCGCACTGACGGATCTTGCCTCCGGCGTGGGCAAAGTGCTTTCGCAGAATACGGGCGAGGTCGAGCGCACGCTGTTGAGCGTCAGCTCCGAGGTCGTCCGCAATCTCACGGGCAAGGCCGAGGAGCTAACCTCGGCCCTAAACGAGCGTAGCGCCGAGCTCACCCGCGTTCTCGATGACAAGAGCGGCTCGTTCCTAGGGGCGCTCGAAAATCACAGCCGCTCGCTCACAGGCGAGATCGACCGCATCGCGAGCGAGACTTTGACGGCCGTCGATACCAAAGGCACGGCGCTCGGAACCGAGATCGCGCGCATAGCGGACCAGACCGGGAAGGTTTTGGACGCCAAGGCCACCAATCTGGCGGCTGAGGTCGCACGCGCGACCGATGTCGCGATGAAGACCTTCGACACGAAGGGCACGGCTCTCGCGCGCGCCATCGTCGCGAACAGCGACGAGATCGTCCGCCTCATCACGCAGGCGAGCAGCACGGCGACGGGCGCCGTCGGCCGCGCCGTGAGCGAGCTCGAGGACAAGGCCAAGCTCGCGATCGAAAAATCGCAGCGCACGTCGACGGCGGCGGTTGCGGAAATGCTCGAGACACACGGGATGCTGCGGAACGACACGACCGCGCTCTTCGAGCGGCTGCGCGAGGCCAATCTGCTGCTGCAGCAGGTGCTCAGCGGGGCCACGGAAAATCTCGGCACCATCGAGGGAACGCTGTCGAGCCGCGTGAAGGAGTTCGTCACCGCGCTGAGCGAGGTGAGTGAGCGCAGCGGCAGCGCCAGCGCCGAAGTCGAAGGGCAGATCAAATCGTTCCATTCGGTCACAGCAAACGTCTTGGGCCAGATCACCTCGATGGCGCAGCAGTTCGAGGAGCAGGGTCGGGCGCTGACGACGGCGGCTTCGACCCTCGAGCAGACGCAAATGCGCATCGAAGGCACGCTCAGCCAGCGTCAGAAGGCGCTCGACACGGCGCTTAGCGAGCTCGGAAGCAGAACCGAAAGCCTCGACGATCGCTTCGCCAAGTTCTCGGCCTTGCTGCAGGACTCACTCGGCTCCGCCGAGACGCGGGCGAAGGAAATTGCCCGCGTGATCGCCGAGTCGAGCACCGAAGGAACGCGCGCGATTGCCGGGCATTTTGAGCAGGTCCGCAGCGCCACCGAAGAGGAACGCACCCGCACCGTCGAAGCGCTCCGCGCCGTATTCAAGGAGAGCGCCGCGGAGACGCAATCCCTCTTCCGGCAAGCTGCCGAGCGGTTCAACGATCTCGTCGCGGAGATGAAGGAGTCGGCCGCCGCCATGCAGCGCGAGCTCGACGAAACGCGCGAGCATCTGCGCCGCGGCATCTTCGAGCTGCCCCAGGACACGGCGGAAAGCGCCGCGCAAATGCGGCGCGTGGTGGTCGAGCAGATCGATGCGCTCGCAGAGCTGAACCGCATCGTCGCTCGCCATGGGCGCGCGATCGAAGCGCCGCAGGCCGCCGGGCGAGCATCCGCCCGCGAGGAGGCGATCGCCGCCGTCGCGAACGCCACTGGACAGCAGCGTGGGCCGACGACGCGGCCGCAGGTCGCGGGCGGAAATGGCA
>JALZFG010000364.1 GCA_030861645.1 Actinomycetota bacterium | reverse complement strand
GGTCGCCGGCCTCGAGCCGAACCCGCGCGCCGCCGCCGTCGTCCGCGCGCGCGGCCTCGAGGTGATCGAGGGGCCGATCGAGACCGCCGAGCTGCCCGCCGCGCGCTTCCGCTCGGTTCTGCTCTCGCAGGTCCTGGAGCACGTCGAGGACCCGCACCTGGTTCTCCGGAAGGTGCGCGGGGCACTCGCGCCCGGCGGCACGGCGTTCATCGTCGTTCCGAACGCCGAGAGCGCGAGCCGGCGCGCGTTCGGACCCCACTGGGCTCACTGGCACGTCCCCTTCCACCTCTTCCACCACACGGAGCGCTCGCTGCGCAAGCTCTGCGCGCAGTCGCGCCTCGAGATCCGACGGATGGCGACGGTCACGCCCGGCGAATACCTGCTCCTGTCGATCATCGCCTCGCTCAACGCGCGCCGCGGGCGGCGGACGATCGCGCCGTTCTCCGGCCGCTACGGGACGCGCCTCCTGCTCGCGCCGGTCGGCCGCCTGCTCGACGCGCTCCACCGGGGCGACGCGATCTACGCGGAGGCAGTCGCGGCGTAGCGGCCAAGCGAGCTCCTTCGGCGCTGCGACGGACGCGCCCCCTACCATGGAGCGAAGAAGGGGTCCCCGGTGCCGTCGACCCAAGAACTGCGTCCCGCAGGTGACCGGCAGTCGCGGTCACAGGCGCAGCGCGTCTTGGTGCGCTCGATCGCGCTGGTGCTGCTCGCGGTTTCCGCCGCGGTGATCGGCACGGCGCGCGGCCAGACGGACGAACGGCGGCCCGCGCTCGGCAGCGAGCGTCGGCTTGCCGTCGCTGGCGAGCTCAGGCTGCTCGCGATGGATGGCGGTCGGGTCGTATACGACCTCCCGGGAGACCCGCTGGCGAAGTCCCGCGAGCGGCGCTGTAACCGCGTCCGCGTCTGGATGATCGCCACAGGACGGACGCTGACGGTGAGCGGACGGCGGACCTGCACCGCCGACTCGACGAGCACGGGCGCGGGCGTCCGCGAGCTCGGGCTCGCCGGCTCCCGTGTCGCCTGGATCAGGAACGTCGGCGGCAACACCGAGAGCGACGACGAGCTCTACGCCGCTTCGCTCGCACGTCCCCGGGAGCGCCGTCTCGCGTCCGCCTTCCGCCACGGCGACGTCGACTGCGTCCTCAGCGGCCGATGGCTCGGCGGTCTCGTCGGCGACCGTAACCTGCTCGTCTACAACGCGTGGACCACAGCGGCCGCGGACCCGGGCCAGGCGGGATCGTGCGCGATGAAGGCGACGTCGGGGGCGCTCCAGCGCATCGTAGGCGCGACGACGTCGCCGATCGCCGCGGGGACGGACGTCCTCGTCGCGAGGGACGCCGACGCGGGCAGGATCGCCGTCCTCCGCCGGGACGGACGAGTAGCGCTCTACTCGCCGCGCGGCGTTCTCCTGCGCACGTTCGCCGCGGCGCGCGCGGTCGAGCTGGCGCTCGCCGGTGACTTCCTCGCCGTGCTCCCGAGGACGGGGAGGCTCGAGGTCTTCAGCGTTCGCACCGGTGCCCTCGTTCGGACGCTCGGAGCTCCAAGGGGCGCCGCTCACCTCGACGCGGCTTCCGGCGTCGCCGCGTACGCGGTCGGGCGCAGCCTGCACGTCGTCCAGCTGAGGACGGGGAAGGACGTCGTGCTCGCGGCGGGGCGCCGCTCCATCGTCGACGTCGCAATCGAGAATCCAGGGGTCGCGTACGGCTACGACCTGCCCTCGTCGCGCCGCGTCGGATCGCGCGCGCGGATCGTCTTCGTCCCCATGGCACGCGTGCTGCGCACGCTCGCCGCCGAGCCCGCTCCGTAACCGAGCGGCAAGGGCCGCGTCAGCGCGGTGACCGAGAGGGCCCGGACCCCGCGCGAACCCTCAAGCAACCCTCAAGGGGGCCTGACCCCCCTCGATTCGGGCTCAAGCCCTGAGGCGCGCGCGCTCGCCGAGCCACCGCTCCCTGTTCAGCTCGTGGATCTCCTCGAGGATCGCCTCGACGTCGTAGCGCGGCGACCACTCCGGATAGTCGGCCTGGAAGGCCGAGGTGTCACTGATCCACCAGATGTGATCGCCGACCCGGTGCCGCTCGTCGTAGCTCCAGTCGAGGGTGCGGCCGGCGATCCGCTCGCACAACTCGATCGCCTCGAGCAGCGAGCAGTTGACGCGACGTCCGCCCCCGATGTTGTAGACGGCGGCGCAGCGCGGCTGCGCGGCGACGTGCTCGAAGGCGGCGACGAGATCGGCGCTGTGGATGTTGTCGCGCACCTGCTTGCCCCCGTAGCCGTAGACGCGGTACGACTGCCCCGTCACGGCGCACTTCATGAGGTAGGCGAGGAAGCCGTGGAGCTCGGTCCCGGAGTGCCCCGGCCCGGTCAGGCAGCCGCCGCGGAAGCAGGCGGTGGCGAGGCCGAAGTAGCGGCCGTACTCCTGGACGAGGAGGTCGGCGGCGGCCTTCGAGACGCCGAAGAGGCTGTGAGTCGAACGGTCGATCGTCATCGTCTCGGGAATGCCGCCGTACCACTCGTGCTCCTCGGGAAGCTCCCAGCGCGTCTCGAGCTCGACGAGCGGAAGGCGATTCGGCGTGTCGCCGTAGACCTTGTTGGTCGAGAGGAAGACGAACGTCGCCTCCGGCGCCCGTCTCCGGACGGCCTCGAGCACGACGAGCGTCCCGACGGCGTTCACCCCGAAGTCGGTCGCCGGCTCACGGGCGGCCCAGTCGTGCGAGGGCTGCGCGGCGGCGTGGACGACGAGCTCGAGGTCGCCCGAGATGCGGCGGAAGATCCGCTCGAGCGCCGCCGCGTCACGGACGTCCACCTCCTCGTGCCGGTAGCGGGGCAGCTCGCGCGCAAGCCGCTCGCTCATCCAGCGAGTCGAGGCGTCGGCGCCGAAGAAGCGGGCACGCATGTCGTTGTCGATCCCGACGACGTCCCAGCCGAGCTCATGGAAGCGGCGAGCCGTCTCGGAGCCGACGAGGCCGCCCGATCCGGTCACGAGGACGGTGCTCATGCCGACGAGAAGCTAAGCAGCTCGCGGTAGTGGGTCTCGTGGGCATGCGCCGAGCGCTCCCACGTGAAGGCGCGGGCGTGCTCGATCCCCCGGCGCGCGAGCTCCTCGCGCTCGGCGAGCGCGCGGACGATGCCGGCGGCGATGTCCTCGGGGGAGCGCGGGTCGAAGTAGACGGCGGCGTCGCCGCAGACCTCGGGCAGCGACGTCGCGCGGGCGGCCGCGACCGGACAGCCGCACGCCATCGCCTCGAGCGGCGGCTGGCCGAACCCCTCGTGAAGGCTCGGGAACACGAGGGCGGCTGCGCGCCGGTAGAGCGACGCGAGCTCGTCGGAGCGGACGAGCCCCAGCACCCTCACCCCCGCCGGCAGCGCGCGCCACTCGTGCCCACCCCCCGTCAGGACGAGCTCGAGCTCCGGCCGCTCCCGGCGCACGAGCGCGAAGGCCTCGAACAGGCGCGCGTGGTTCTTGTGCGGCCACGGGCGCGCGGGGTAGAGGAGGAAGGGCTCTCGCTCCTCGCGGCCGGGGCGAAAGAGGTCGTGGTCGATGCCGGAGTGCACCGCCCGGATCCGCTCCGCGGGAATCCCAAGCAGCTGCGCGACCCGGGCGCGCACGTATTCGCTCGGGACGATCACGAGCGCGGCTCTCCTGGCCGCGCGGTCGTACGCGAGCACGCGGAACGCGCGCAGCGCCCTCGGCCAGAGCTCCGGGTGGTCGCGGTGGAGAACGTCGTGCAGCGTGATCGCGGCCGGCACGGCCAGCACGGGAACGGGGATCGTGAACGGGTAGTGGACGGCGCTGACCTCCGGCAGGCGCCGCCGGATCGCGCCCGAGCGGAGGGCGGCAAGAGCCATTGCGCCGGCGCGTGCCGGAGCGCTCGTCGCGCGCCGGTACTCATGGACGACGACGCTCGGCAGCCCGTCGGCCGCCTCGGGCGCCGCAGGGGGGACGAGACAGAGGTAGTCCAGCGTCCCGTGTTCGGTCAGCGCTCGCACCAGCCCCCGCGCGTACGTCTCCGAGCCTCCCATCTGGCCGGGCCG
>JALZFG010000341.1 GCA_030861645.1 Actinomycetota bacterium | reverse complement strand
GCCCAGTCGTTACCGTCCGGGTAGTGCGGCGAGGGGAGGGGAGACGTGAGGGTTCACATCATCAGCGATATGGAGGGCGTCGCTGGGATCGTCAAGTGGGAGCAGACGACGGGCGGCGATCCGATGTACGAGGAGGGCCGGCGGCTCTACACGGAAGAGATCAACGCCGCCGTGCGCGGCGCCCGCGCTGCGGGCGCGACGGAGATCGTCGTCATGGACTGCCACGGCGCCGGCAAGGGATGGAACTTCAACTCGCTCATCCCGGACCAGCTCGACCCGGGTTGTGAGTACGTCGTCCAGCAGGAGTGGACGGAGTACACCGAGTTCCTCGAGTCCGGGTGCGACGCCGCGCTCTTCGTTGCGATGCACGCCCGCGCCGGGACGCCCGAAGGGGTCATGAACCACACTGTCGCGGGCCAGCAGTGGCAGAACCTCTGGTTCAACGACGCCCTCGTCGGCGAGACCGGGATCAACGCCGCGCTCTGCGGGACGTGGCGGTGCCCCGTCCTGCTCGTCACCGGCGACGAGGCGACGTGCCGCGAGGCGACCGAGCTCCTCGGCTCCGGGCTGACCACAGTTCCGGTCAAGCGCGGGATTGGTCAGTTCGCCGCCCGCCAGCTTCCCGCGCAGCGCGCGCGCGAGCTGATCGAGGAGGGCGCGCGAAAGGCGCTCGGCGACCTCGACGCGGTCGCGCCCTACGACCCGGGCCATCCGTGCGAGATCAGGGTCGAGTTCAAGGTGACCGACGTCCCGAAGAGGCTCGCGCGGCGAAGCGGTGTCGAGCTCCTCGAGGAGCGCAAGATCGTTTCACGGGCGGACGACTGGTGGTCTGCCTGGCAGCAGTTCTTCTTCTTCTCCTAGTCGCCTCTCGAGAGCTACGCGGCCGCGCGTTGAAGGATCCCGAGCTCCTCCACGAGCGTGAAGAAGGCCTTCGCGTACGGCGACCCGCTCGTGCGGGCGCGGACATGGTCCCAGTCGATCTGCTCTCGCAGGGCGCGGCTGATCTCGATGACGCTGCCGTAGTCGAGGTCCATCTCGTTCAGGGCGAGCAGCTTCGTGACGAGGATGTCCTCGAGCGAGGCAACGCGCATCCGCACCGCGTAGACCTCGAGGTTCTCCCCGCGCTCGAAGTACTCCTTCGTCACGGGCCCCTCTGACGTCTCGAAGATGAGGTCGACGAACGCCTCGTCCTCCCACGCCTTGAAGAGCCACCCCTCGGGCGGGCGCTCGGGGCGCATGCCGGCCGTCGACAGGGCGTCCAGTGCGCGCTCCGCGTCCTCGGGCGTGACCAGGAAATCGACGTCGTGGTCCGTCTCGGGCCCGCCGCGCGCCCAGCAGGCGATTCCGCCCGCGAGCAGGAACGGCACGTCGGCCTCCCGAAGCACGCCCGCAGACTTCTTCATCACCTCGACGAGGTCGGAGAACGCTTCCTTCGCCACGACACGCCCACTACCCGGGAAGCGGAAGTTCAATCGCGTTCCTCGCGCCCTCGGCCGGGAAAGATGAACAGCGTGCCGACGATTCGTATCGCTGCCGCCGCCGACATCCACTGCGCCGAGGCCGTTCGCCGCGACGTCGAAGCAGCGTTCGCCGGCCTCGAGGGCGAGGCCGACGTCGTTCTCCTCGCCGGCGACCTCACGCGGCACGGAGAGCCGGCGGAGGCGGCTGTTCTCGCCGACGCCTGCCGGCCCCTGAGCGTTCCAGTCATCGCCGTCCTGGGCAACCACGATTGGCACGTCGCGCGGCGCGACGAAGTCGTCTCGGTGTTGACCGATGCCGGCATCACCCTGCTCGACCCCGGGCACGCCACCGTCGACGTCGACGGCACGAGCGTCGGCGTTGCCGGCGTGAAGGGCTTCGTGGGCGGCTTCCCCGGCAGTCACATCCCGGACTTCGGCGAGCCGCTCCTTCGCCGCGTCTACGACGAGACGACGGGGGAGGTAACGGCCCTCGACCGCAATCTCGAGGCGATTCGCGACTGCGACGTGCGCGTGGCGCTCCTCCACTACGCCCCGACGATGGCGACGCTCGAGGGCGAGCCGGAGGGGATCTGGGCACTGCTCGGGTCGAGCCGCCTCGCGGCGCCGATCTCCCGCCACCGCGTCGACCTCGTCCTGCACGGGCACGCCCACGAGGGCAGCTTCGAGGGGAGGATCGGGAACGTGCCCGTGTACAACGTCGCGGTGCAGGTGATGGGCCGCGACTTCTGGTTCTTCGAGCTCGACGGACGGCGCAGGCACCCTCAACCGCCGGACCTCCACGTCGAGCTGCGGGCGGCCGACGGCGGACCGCAGGGCACGTCTCCGTAGCTCCGACCGTTACCCGGTGCCCTGCCCGCCGTTCGCCAGGCACGCCTGGGCCTCGGCCTGCGCGGCGTCGATCTCTTCCCTATGGCCCTGGAGCCGCTCCGAGCGGTTCAGGTACGGCAGCGCTTCCTCGCACCGGCCGAGCCGGAGCAACGTATAGCCGAGGTTGTAGTTGGCGTACGCCTCCGCTCGGTCGCTCGACGTGTACGTCCCGCGCAGGCTCTCCACGGCCTGGCGAAGAACGGGCTCCGCCGCCTCGTAGTTCCCCTCTTGCATC
>JALZFG010000307.1 GCA_030861645.1 Actinomycetota bacterium | reverse complement strand
GAGCGGGCGTACGTCGAGCTGCGCGAGCGCGCGCTCGACAAGCTGCCGTGACGCCGAGCCGGGCTCGCGCGCGAGCAGGAGGTGGTCGGCGATCCGCACGGGATCGATGCTCCCGTTCGCGAGCGCGATGGCGCCCGGCTTCGCGACGCGAATGATCTCGTCCTCGAGGAACGGCTCGAGGAGGATGCGCTCGTCTGCGCCGCTGGCGCCGACCAGCGCCAGGTCGCGGCGGAAGCAGCCGAGCGTGTGGGGCAGGAGGTAGACGCCGGGAGCCGTCCGAGGCGCCAAGGTGAATCGCCCATCTGCAGCCCCGCGAGCGCCGCGAGCTCCTCCTCGGCGGTCGCGAGCGACGCGAGCGCCTCGGCCGCGCGACCGGCGAGGATGCGCCCGGCCTCCGTGAGTCGGCTCCTGCGTCCGTCGCGCTCGACGAGCCGCTGAGCCGTGGCCGTCTCGAGCAGAGTAATGCAACGACCGATTCGTGTCGCGTGGCGCGGCGCGTGCAGAGAGCATCGGTCGCGGCGATGGGGGTATTGGCAAGACGACATAGACAGAGGCGCTTTGCGGCCGTAACCTCGGCGCTCGAAGGAGGTGAGGCGATGGCGGTCGACGTAGGAATCGACGTCGAGCTCCTGAGAGCAGAGGTTCGCAAGACCTACGCCTCGGTCTCGCAGGAGCCCGACAAGGACTACATCTTCCCGACTGTGGACGCCGTCTTCTCCGAGCTTTTCCGCGTGCTGCACCCCGGGGGGCGGCTCCAGATCGCCGACGTGACGATCGAGCATCCGGTGAGCGAGGAGGGACGCCGCAACATCGCCTCTGGACCGGCTGAATTGCCGAGGCTCTGCTGGAGGCAGAGTACGGCGCGATGCTCGAACGGCATGGGTTCGAGCGGATCGAGAGCGGCAACCTCGTCGCGACGTACGCCCGCTCCAAATTCGAGGACACGCGGCGCAAGGCCGTCAAGTTCGGCGCGAAAGGGGCGACGGTGAAGGCCTACAAGCCGCGAGGAGGTGAGACGACGATGCTCGGCGTCGATCGATCTAACCGGAGGAGGACATGGCGAACCAGAACAAGGTCGTGATCAACCTCGCGACAGGGCTCGAGGACGCCGAGCGTGTCACGGTTGCGTTCCTCGTCGGGGGAGCAGCCCTTGCCCAGGGGAAGCGGGTGGCGATGTTCCTGACCAAGGAGGCCGTTCGCCTCGGTCTGGCGGGGTATGCGGAGGCCGTCGCGTGCGAGGGGTGCCCTCCCCTCGCGCAGCTGTTTCAGCAGTACGCGGACGGCGGCGGCGAGCTGCTCGTCTGTCCGATCTGCTTCAACGGGCGTAAGCTCGACGAGGGCGCGCTCGTCGCCAACGCCCGCCTCGCCGGCGCGACCCCGCTCTGGGAGTGGGTTGGCGACGAGCCAGCGAGCGTCTTCAGCTACTGACGATGGATGGCGACCGTCGCGTCGCCGACCGAATCGCGTTCGACCCATTCGGGGCGGACGCAACGATCGCGCCGTTCGCGTGCAACAACCCGTGAAAGGAAGGAGGAAGAGTGGACGCTTTTCTGACGGTTCGCCGGCTCGCGCCGGGAACCTACGACGACTGGCGGCGGGCGTGGGAGCCCGAGGAGTGGCCCGAGGGCTTCACGCGGGCTTACATCCTGCGCAATCGCGACGACCCCGACGAGGTGATCGCCTTCGGCTTCTACGAGGGCGACAGCGACGCCTTCCGCGCCGATCCGCGCGCCCAGGAGCTGCAGCGGACGCGGGTGGAACGAATGACGCCCTTCGTCGAGTCGACGGGAGCGGACGGCGTCTACGAGGTCGTCGAGGAGGTCACTCCGACCCGGCACCTGGCGGGGTAGGGCCGGCGTCGCGCGGCGGCTTCGCGCGCTCCACCATCAGCGTCGTCATCGTCGAGCCCTCGGTCCAGAGCCGGTGGGGAATGCGCGCGGGCCAGACCGTTCGCTGCCCCGCCTCGATCGGCTCCACCTCGTCGCGGACGCTCGTGAAGCCCCGTCCTTCGAGGCAGGCGACGATCGTGTCGTTCGGTCCAAGGTGCTCGTGGATCGTCCCGTCCGTTCCGAATCGCAGCAGGGCGAGGAGCAGGGCGTCGTCGTGGAAGATCACTCTCCCCTCGACGTTCCTGCAGCCCTCGTACGGCAGCGGTTGCCAGTCGGGGCGAACGAAGGCCTCGACTCGCCCGGCCACGGCCTGGACCTACCCGCCCGTCACGAGCCCGCGCTCGAGAGCAGCGCCCGTGAGCGCGGGCGCCCACGCGACGAGCGGCGAGACCTCGCCGTCGCGCCCGTTCAACCGCCGGTAGCCGAGCGCGTGCTCGGCCTGCATCAACTTGTGGATCTGCGTTGTGCCCTCGTAGATGAGCGGGGCGCGCGCGTTGCGGAAGTAGCGTTCGATCCCGTACTCGGCCGAGTAGCCGTACGACCCGTGCACCTGGATCGCGAGGTGGGCGGCGCGGAAGGCGCACTCGGTGGCGTGCCACTTCGCGAGCGACGTCTCGCGCGTGTTCCGGCGGCCTTCGTTCTTCATCCACGCCGCCTGCATCACGAGCAGCTTCGACGTTTCGTACCCAAGCACCATCTCGGCGATCATGTCTTGGACGAACTGGTAACGGCCGATCGGTTGGCCGAACGTCTCGCGCTCGCGCGCGTACGCGACCGACTTCTCGAGACAGGCCCGGATGACGCCGCACGCGCCGGCTGCGACCGTGAAGCGGCCCTGGTCGAGCCCGTACATCGCGATCTCGAATCCCTGCCCCTCCTCGCCGACGAGGTTCTCGGCGGGCACCTCGACGTTCTCGAAGAACAGCTCGCCCGTCGAGCCGGCCCAGACCCCGAGCTTGTGCTCCGTCTCGGTCGTCGAGACCCCGGGCCACTCTCGCTCGACGATGAACGCCGAGATCCCCTTGTGGCGCGCGCCCGGATCCGTCTTGGCGAAGACGAGCTGGTGGTCGGCGACGGTCGCGTAGGAGATCCAGTTCTTCTGGCCGTTCAGCACGTAGCGCGCTCCATCGCGGCGCGCCGTCGTCCGCATCGACGCGACGTCCGAGCCGGCGGCCGGCTCGGTCAGCCCGAAGCACGCGATCGTCTCGCCGCGGGCCTGAGGGACGAGGTAGCGCTGCTTCTGCTCCTCCGTCCCGTAGCGGAGCAGGGAGAGCGAGTTGAGCCCGACGTGGACGGAGATCAGCGTCCTAAAGGCCGCCTCCCCGCGCTCGATCTCCTCGCACGCGAGGGCCTCCGCGACGAAGTCGAGCCCGGCGCCGCCGTACTCCTCCGGGACGACGACTCCGAGCAGCCCGAGCTCAGCCATCCCCTCGATCACAGAGGTGTCGAGGTAGTGGCGCACGTCGTTCTCGAGCGCGTTCGGGAGGATCCGCTCGTCGACGAACGTCCGCACGGTGTCCTGAATCAGCCGCTGCTCGTCGGTGAGGTCGAGATCCACGTCCGCAGTCTACGGCGAGCGCGATCGTCGCGCCGCTCGCGCGGCGGCGCTCGCGCCCGGCGACGGCGCGACGCATGTACCCTTGATTGACCAGTCAGTCAAGTAATGGCGATCACTGACGAACAGGCGGTCCGCGTCGGCGTCTCCTTCGCGCCGACCGGGGAGCAGCGCGCTCTCCGGGCGCTCGCGCACGAGTTCGCGGAGCGCGAGATCCGGCCGAGAGCGGCGGACTACGACGAGCACTCGACCCATCCCGCCGACGTGCTCGAGCAGGCCCACGAAGTGGGGTTGATGAACCCCCACGTCCCCGAGGAGTACGGCGGCCTCGGGCTCGGCGCGTTCGAAGGGATCCTGATCGGCGAGGAGCTCGCCTGGGGCTGCTCGGGGATCGCCGTCTCCATCGTGACCAACACGCTCGGCTCGGCGCCGGTCGTCATCGCGGGGAGCGACGAGCAGAAGCGAGCGTGGCTGCCGCCGCTGATCGCGGAGCCGCTCCTCTGCTCGTTCGCGCTCACGGAGCCGAACGCGGGCTCCGACGTCTCCGGGATTCAGACGACGGCGGTCCGGCACGGCGACGAGTACGTGATCAACGGCTCCAAGATGTTCATCACGAACGCCGGGCACGCCGCGTGGACGGTCGTCTTCGCCTCCAGCGACCGCAGCGGCGGCCATCGCGGCCTCTCGGCCTTCGTCGTTCCGATGGACGCCGAGGGCGTCGTCGTCGAGAAGCACCTCGACAAGATGGGCCAGCGGGCGACCGACACGTCGGCGATCGCGTTCCAGGACGTGAGAGTGCCGGCCGCGAACCGGCTCGGCGAGGAGGGGCAGGGGTTCAAGATCGCGATGACGACGCTCGACTTCACGCGCCCCGGGACGGCTGCGGGCGCGGTCGGCGTCGCGCGGGCGGCGTACGAGTACGCCGTCGAGTACGCGCGCGAGCGCGTGCAGTTCGGCCAGCCGATCGCGATGAACCAGGGCGTCAACTTCCCCATCGCGGATATGGCTGCCGAGATCGAGGCGGCGCGTCTGCTCACGTGGCAAGCCGCGTGGCTCCTCGACCAGGGCGAGCGCGCGACGCTGCAGTCGTCGTTCGCGAAATGCTTCGCCGCGGACACCGCGATGAAGGTGACGACGGACGCGGTCCAGGTCTTCGGCGGCTACGGCTACATCAAGGAGTATCCGGTCGAGAAGCTGATGCGCGACGCCAAGCTGTTCCAGATCTACGAGGGCACGTCGCAGATTCAGCGCTTGGTGATCGCGAAGGAGATCTTCTTGCCGCGACGGGCCTGACGTCCGCTCGGGACGAGGTTCGGAGCATTGGCCCTCGAAATCGACCTGGCCGGGCGCGTCGCCCTCGTTACCGGAGGATCGCGCGGCCTGGGGCGAGCCGACGCGCTCGCGCTCGCGCGGGCCGGTGCCGACGTCGCGATTGCCGACATCCAGGTGGAGTCGGACGAGGCCGATGAGGACGTTGAGCGCTACGGCACGCTCGCGCAGGTCGCCCGCGCGCAGGGGCTCGTCTACACCGAGCAGACCGTGGCGGAGGTCGAGGCCATGGGCCGGCGCGCGCTCGCGCTCAAGTGCGACGTGACGGATCGCGAGCAGGTCGCGGCGACCGTCGAACGTGCGGTCTCGGAGCTCGGATCCGTCGACATCCTCGTCAACAACGCCGGCACGCTCGACCACATCGCCCAGTTCCACCAGCAGCGCCTCGAGCTCTGGGAGCGCGACCTGCGCGTGAACCTGACCGGCGGCTTCAACTGCGCGCAGGCGGTCTGGCCGCACATGCGCGAGCGCAACTGGGGCCGGATCGTCAACATGTCCTCCGTCGCGGGGACGCTCGGCGGCTTCGGGCAGGCGTCGTACTCGACGACGAAGGAGGGGATCCTCGGGCTCACGCGGACGCTCGCGCTCGAGGGCGGACGGCACGGGATCACCTGCAACGCCGTCGTCCCCGGCGTCATCGG
>JALZFG010000298.1 GCA_030861645.1 Actinomycetota bacterium | reverse complement strand
GGTCGCGACCCTCGTCGAGGAGCGGCGCGACGACCTCGCGCGCACGCTCACCGAGGACCAGGGCAAGCCGCTGCACGCCGAGGCGTACGGCGAGGTCGAGGAGCTCGTCGCGTACTGGCGCATGGCGGCCGCTGACGCGACGCGGCTCGCGGGCTCGCTGCCGCCGTCCGTGAGCGCGGGCAAACGGGTGCTGACCTATCGAGTGGCGCTCGGTGTGGTCGGCGTCATCACCCCGTGGAACTGGCCGTACACAATGCCCGCCGAGCTGATCGCCCCGGCGCTCGCATCCGGCAACGCGGTCGTCTGGGTGCCTGCGCCGACGACGTCGGTGTGTGCGGTGAAGCTCGCGGAGTGCATCGTCGACGCCGACCTGCCGCCGGGCGTCTTCAACCTCGTCGTCGGGCCCGGCCCCGTCGTCGGCGACGAGGTCGCCGCCAATCCAGGGACGCAGGCGGTCGGCTTCATCGGCTCGATCGCGACGGGCCGCAAGGTGGCCGAGCGCGCCGCGGGGAAGCAGCTCGTGCTCGAGCTGGGCGGCAACGGGCCAATGGTGGTGCTCGACGACGCGGACGTCGCCGCCGCTGCCGGCGCCACGATCACGGCAGCCTTCCTCTGCGCCGGCCAGAGCTGCACCGCCGGCGAACGCTTCCTGGTCCATGAGGCGGTGCACGACGAGTTCGTCGAGCACCTGCGCGAGGTGGTCGCGCGCGACGTGCGACTCGGCGATCCGTTCGACGACGCGACGACGATGGGCCCGATCAACAACGAGCCGAACGCGGCGAAGATGGACCGCCACGTCGCGGACGCCGTCGAGCACGGCGCGGACGTCCTCGTAGGCGGATCGCGCGCACGGGGATTCCCGACGGATCTCTACTGGCAGGCGACGGTGCTGGACGGCGTCACCGACGAGATGGAGGTCGCTCGCGAGGAGACGTTCGGCCCCGTCGTCCCGATCACGACGATCCGCTCGGACGACGAAGCGCTGCAGATCTCAAACTCGTCGCCGTACGGGCTGCTGAGTGCGGTCTGGACGCGCGACCTCGCGCGCGGGCTGCGGTTCGCGGAGGCCGTGCGCAGCGGTTGGGTGAACGTGAACGAGTCGTCGAACTACTGGGAGAGCCACCTGCCGTTCGGCGGACGCGCCGGCTCGCAGTCGGGGGTCGGCCGCGTCGGCGGGCGCTTTGGTCTGGAGGCATTCACGGAGCTGAAGACGGTCGTGTTCGGACTCTGAGCGCGCGATCGCGCCGCCGGCGGCACCGGCGACGCCGCCGGGCGATCACGCGTCGAGCGACTCGGCGAGGAGCGTCGAGACGTCGGCGACGCGGAGCGCTCGGCCGGTCGAGCGGACGCCGTCGTCGAGCATGATCGTGCAGAACGGGCACGCGACCGCAAGCGTGCCCGCGCCCGTCTCGGCCGCCTCGCGGACACGCTCCTCGTTGATCGGCTTCCCGCGCTCCTCCATCCACATGTGCGCGCCGCCCGCGCCGCAGCAGAACGTCCGCTCCATCCGCCGCTCCATCTCGACGGGCTGCCCGACCGCGGCGACGAGCTCGCGCGGCTCCAGCTTCACGTCGTTGTGGCGCGACAGGTAGCAGGAGTCGTGGTAGGTGATCTGCCTCCCGTCGCCGCTCGCCGCCAAGCGCCCTTCGCGCACGAGCCCTGCGAGCAGCTCGGTGTGGTGCACGACCTCGTAGCGACCGCCGAAGTCCGGGTACTCGTTCGCGAGCGTGTTGAAGCAGTGCGGACAGCTCGCCACGACCTTCGTCACGCCGGCCTCGTTCAGCGTCGACACGTTCTGCTCGGCGAAACCCTGGAACACGTACTCGTTCCCCATCCGCCGCGCGGGGTCGCCGGTGCACGACTCGCGCGGGCCGAGGATCGCGAAGTCGACGCCCGCGGCCTTGAGCAGCTTCGCCGTCGACTGCGCGGAGACCTTCGCGCGCTCGTCGAACGACGGTGCGCAGCCGACCCAGTAGAGAACCTCGGGGGCGGGATCGCCGGGCTGCAACACGCGCACGTCGAGCCCGTCCGCCCACACAGCGCGCTCGCCCTGCGGCTTCCCCCACGGGTTCGACGCGCGCTCGATGTCGCGCAGCATCGGCTCGGCCTCAGCGGGAAACGACGCGTCCACCATCACCCGGTGCCGGCGCAGGTCGAGGATGTGGTCGATCTGCTCGATCGAGACGGGACACTCGTGGACGCACGCGCCGCACGTCACGCAGTCCCAGATCATCTCCTCGGGGACGCCGTTGTCGATCACGGGCTTGAGCTCGGCGCCGTCGCCGGCGAGTGCGACCGGGCCGTCCGTGAACAGCCGGTCGCGCACGCCCATCACGACGAGCTTCGGCGACAGGACCTTGCCCGTCTGCCAGGCGGGGCAGACGTCCTGGCAGCGCCCGCATTCCGTGCACGACATCGCGTCGAGCGCCTGCTTCCAGGTCACGTCACGCACCGTGCCGATGCCGAAGCGAATCTCCTCGTCGGGAACGTCGAACCGCAGCGGCTCGAGCCTGCCGCGTCCGCGCGTGCGCGCGAAGTACACGTTCACGGCAGCCGTGAGGATGTGGAGGTGCTTCGAGTGCGGGAGGTACGCGAGAAAGCCGAGGATGAGGCACACGTGCATCCACACGAGCGCGCGCTCGAGCGCCTCCGTCGCCGTCCCGCCGCCCATCAGGTTCGAGAGCGCGTTCGAGACGGGCGACCAGCCGGCGGCGTACTCGTTGTACCCGAGCGCGATCAGCGTCGCGTGCCACAGGAGCAGCGTCGTCACGATCGCGGCGATCAGCGCGAGGATCAGATCCGCCTCGCCGAGGTGGCTCCCTTCGAAGCGCCGGGGCCGCTCCACCTTGCGGATCCAGACGGCAGCCGCGACGCCGACGAGCACGAGCACGACGAAGACGTCGACGAGGAGCGCGAACCAGCCCTGGCGCCCCAGCCAGGGAAGCGTTCCTCGTCGGTCGACGGCCGCGATCATCGCCATCACGATCGTCGGTAGCAGCACTGTGAAGCCCCAGAAGATGAACGCGTGCATCAGGCCGGGAGCGAGCCGCTGCAGGAGCTTCTTCTGACCGAGGACGACGAGCGCTTCGTTGCGGACGCGCCGCGGCACGTCGTCGTCCCGCTGGAAGCCGGTCGGGCGCGCCATCCGGAGCAGCGAGACGAGGAACCGCACCCGGCGAACGAACAGGCCGCCGCAGACGGCGAGGAGCACGCCGAGTCCGGCGGCGCCCGCGGCGAGCGCTATGAGCGCACCTTCCGCAGCTCGGCCGTGATCGCGGGCACGACCTCGTGCAGGTCGCCGATGACGGCGTAGTCGGCCGCGGCGAGAATCGGCGCCTCGGGGTCGGCGTTGATCGCGAGGATCTTCTTCGCGCCCTTCGCGCCGGCGATGTGCTGCGTCGCCCCGCTGATCCCGCAAGCGACGTAGAGGTCGGCGGAGATCTTCGTCCCCGTCTGGCCCACCTGATCCGCGTGCGGCCGCCAGCCCGCCATGGTCACGACGCGCGAGCACCCGACCGCGCCGTCGAGCATCGCGGCGAGCTCTTCGATGACCGCGAAGCCCTCCGCGGAGCCGACGCCGCGCCCGCCGCTGACGACGACCTTCGCGTCGCGCAGCGAGACCCCACCCGACGACTCCTCGATCCGCTCCACGACCCGCACCGACGTGTCGGCTTCCTCCGGCGTGAACGTTCGGACCGAAGCGGCTGTGCCCGCGCTCTCCGCGGCCACCGCGTGCGGCGCCACGGTCAGCAGCTTCGGCGACCCGTGAATCCGTGCCTCCTCGAGCAGCGATCCACCCCAGCGGATCCGCGTCAGGCGGTCGCCGTCGACGGAGGTGACGTTCGCCGCGAACGGCTGGTCGAGCCGTGCCGCGACATGCGCCAGCACCTCGTTGCCGCGATCCGAGCCGGGGCCGACGACCGCGTCCGCGCCCCCCGCCGCTTCCGCGACGGCGGCGGCCCAGGCGGCGGGCGCATACGAGCC
>JALZFG010000303.1 GCA_030861645.1 Actinomycetota bacterium | reverse complement strand
AGATCGATCCGAGGCAGAACGCGGTTGCGCAGCGCACCCGACTTCGATCGACGACGGTGATCGACCTGCTTGGAGATGGGCGCTCGCTCTGGGCGACCGGCTGGGGATCGTCCGGCCGCTGGATCCCTGGCCGCACTCCGAAGCCGGCCGTTTCCACCGGGTGATCGCATTGCTGCTGGTCGCGCTCGCCGCGCTGATCCTCGTCGTCGAGGTCGCACGCCACCACACCCCGGCCGAAGCGGCGTTGCTCCTGGGGCTGCTGGCGGCGGTCGCGCTCGCGGCCCGGTGGTTGCTCCGTGACCTCCGCGCTCACCCGGCGGCCTTTCCGGGAGGAGCCGCGCCCGCGGGGCTCGGACTCCCGAGCTCTGCTCGCCGAACCGACTGACGGTGATCGAGACGTGGACGCTCGTCCGGCTCCTCCACATCGTCGCGATCGTCTTCTTCGTCGGCGGACAGCTGCTGCTCGTCGCGGCGGTCGCGCCCGCCATCCGCAGGTACGGCGACGACCGCGCGATGCGCGCGATCGCGCGCCGCTTTGGCATCGGCAGTATCGGCGCCCTCGCCGTCGCTGTGACGACGGGCGTCCTCATGGCGTCGCACTTCGCGCTCTGGCAGTCGCAGGTGCTGCGCGCGAAGCTGCTGGTGCTCGTGCTCGTCGGGGTGCTGACGGGCCTTCACATCGCCATCCCCAGGAGCCGAGCGGTGTCCTACGCAGTCGCGGTTGCGTCGCTGGCCGTCCTCTGGCTCGGCGTGAAGCTCACCTACGGCTGATCGAAGCGGGGTGCAAATGCTCGTGGCGGTTCGCCGAGGCGACGAGTGGCGGATCGCGCTGCCCCAGAAGACACCCTGTGAACGACGGCGGATGCGAGTGGACGCCCGGGACCGCGGTCGCGTGACGATCACGATCGCGCCCTGCTCAGCCGAGAGCAGGAGTCCGGGTGAGGGCGGAATTGGCAGCGCCGGGGCGGCGTTGACGAGGGGTAATGACTCCAACGTCCGGCGTTTCGATCGACGCCCGCGCCGCGCAAGCCGCTGCTGAAGCGAGCACCCGGCTCGCGATCCGGATGCGAGGCGTCGTGAAGCGGTACGGCGCCATCACTGCGGTCGCTGGACTGGATCTCGACGTGTGCGAGGGGACGTGCGTCGGCCTGCTCGGCCCGAACGGCGCGGGCAAGTCGACGACGATGAGGCTGCTGACCGGCCAGGCGATCGCGGACGAGGGCGAGCTCGAGGTGCTCGGGTTCCGGCTCCCGGAAGAGTCGAAACAGGCGCGCGCCCAGCTCGGCGTTTCCCCCCAGCTCGACAACCTGGACGTGACGCTCACCGTGGAGCAGAACCTGCTCGTCTTCGCGCACCTCTATCGGATCGGGCGCTCGGATCGGCGTGCGGCGATCGAGCGCGCGCTCGCGATGGCGAACCTGGTCGATCGTCGCGACAGCCGCGTCGACAAGCTCTCGGGCGGTATGCGTCGGCGCCTGCTGATCGCCCGCGCGCTCGTTCACCGCCCTCGGCTGGTGCTGCTCGACGAGCCGACGGTCGGCCTGGACCCGCAGGTACGCCAGGAGCTGTGGGCGCTGATCGACGCGCTGCGCGCCGAGGGCACGACGATTCTCATGTCGACGCACTACATCGAAGAGGCGCAGCGCCTCGCCGACACCGTGCTGATCATGTCTCACGGAAGGGCCGTGGCGGCAGGACGGCCCTCGGAGCTCGTCGCGGAGCATGCCGGCAGGGAGGCGGTCGAGATCTACGGCCCGCCGCCCAAGCTCGCGGACGTCGAGGTCGCCGCGCGGGCGGCAGGCTTCCGGACGCGGCGAACGGGAACGAGCGTCTCGGTGCTCGGCGTCGACCGGGCCGACGGGCGTGCTCCCGAGGGCGAACGGCGACGCGCGAACCTCGAGGACGTCTTCGTCCTGCTCACAGGGGAGGCGATCGACTGATGGCGGTCGCGACTCCCCCTCGCGCAGCCCGCCTGGGTCGCCTGGAGCGCCCCGCGCTGACGGGCGTGCTCGTGCGGGAGTTCGTGAACTACTCCTCGTACTGGCGCTCGTCGATGTTCTCGTCGACCGTCGAGCCGACGATCTACCTGCTCGCATTCGGGTTCGGTTTCGGCTCGCTCGTCAGCAAGATCGGGGGCTACGACTACGTCGAGTTCGTCGGCACGGGCACGGTGGCGACCGCGGTGCTGTTCTCGAGCGCCTTTCCGGCGATGTTCGGGACGTTCGTCAAGTACAAGTTCCAGCGCACCTACGACGCCATCCTCGCCGCGCCCGTCGACACGGAGGAGCTCGTCACGGCTGAGGCGCTCTGGATGGCTATCCGAGCGGCCGTCTACGGCTGCGTACCCCTGATCGTCGCGCTGTTCTTCGGCCTCGACCCGGCGTGGGGGATGCTCACGGTTCCTGGGATCGCGTTCGTCGCGGGCTTCGGCTGGGCGTGCTTCGGAATCTCCGTCGCGGGCTTCGCATCCTCATTCGAGAACTTCAACTACGTCGTCAGCGCGGTGCTGACGCCGCTCTTCCTCGTCGCGGGCACGTTCTTCCCGCTCGACCGGCTGCCCGAGTGGGCGCAGATCGCCGGCGAGGTCAACCCGCTGCACCAGTGCGTCGAGCTCGTCCGCCACGCCGCGTTCGGCTTCGCGGGCTGGACCGATCTCGCCCGCCTGAGCGCGCTCGTTGCCTTCGGCCTGGTCGTGTGGCGGATCGCGATCCACGCGATGACGCGTAAGCTCGTGGACTAGGGGCGCCTCCGCGATTCTGGCTGGCCGGGTGGGAAGAGCGAGCGGCAGGAGAATGCTCCTGCTGTGACGCCTCGGACACGCGTCGCGTGCGCGGAGGCGTTCGGATCGACGCCCGCCGAGCAGCTCGCCTCCTGCGGCGATGAGTCTCACGGCCAGCCGAGGTTTAAAGAGGTGTGCGTAGTCGCCGACGCGCCGGGAGCCGGCGCAGAAAGGAGCGAGCAGCCGATGAACCTTCCTCCAGTCGTCTCACCAGCGGAGTGGCAGGCCGCTCGCGACGCCTTGCTCGTCAAGGAAAAGGAAGCCACGCGCGCACGAGACGCGCTGGCCGCCGAGCGGCGCAGGCTGCCGATGGTCAAGATCGAGAAGGACTACGTCTTCGACGGCCCGAACGGACAGGCACGTCTCCCGGATCTCTTCGAGGGACGCCGCCAGCTCATCCTCTACCACTTCATGTTCGGCCCCACGCAGGAGGAGGGTTGCGACGGGTGCTCGATGTTCGTCGACAACGTCGGTCATCTCGCCCATCTGCACGCGCGCGACACCTCTTTCGTCCTCGTGTCCCGCGCACCGCTCGCGAAGATCGAGCCGTTCAAGCGGCGCATGGGCTGGACGCTGCCCTGGTACTCCTCGTTCAACAGCGACTTCAACTACGACTTCGGCGTCTCTCCCGAGAGTCCGCGACCGAGCGAATACCAGGACGGCGAGACGTTCGGCCTCAGCGTCTTCCTCCGCGAGGACGGAGACGTCTACCGCACCTACTTCACATCGCGCCGCGGCATCGAGGCGCTCGGAAGCAACTGGAGCTTCCTCGACCTGACACCCCTCGGGCGCCAGGAGGAGTGGGAGGACTCACCTCCCGGGTATCCGCAAACCCCACCGTATGAATGGTGGCGCCACCACGACAGGTACGACGACGCCTAATGGTTCGGAAGCTCGACCGAGGCGACGGGCCCGTCCGCAAGAGGCTTGCCGTGCTTTGGACGATTAGGAGCGATAGCGCCGAAACCACGGGCC